>LIUH01000021.1:0-1598 GCA_001462225.1 Fibrobacteria bacterium GUT31
GTCTCAGCCACCCGTGCCGGAACCGCCACAGGAAGGTCAACCATATTTTGGGTCATATTTGCCATTACGGGGTAATATAGAAAATATATCCGCACCGTAGGGGCAGGGTCTGCCTGCCCCATTTGCGGTTATATTCGCCATATTTTGCCGTGAAATGGGGGATTTGTGGATATAAACGGTATCGTTTGACGTTTTTTTATCGGGAAAATCCTGTTAATCGGGGGTATCGGGGTTCAGACAGACAATTTCTGCACGATTTGCGCAAAATTCATCATGTCAACGCTCTCCCGCAGCCAATCCGCAAGACCGTCATCCGACTCATATTTGTATCTCTCTATCTCTGCCATGGCTGCATCTGCTGCGTCCATGTCGTAGGCCTTGCAGGCTGCTAGAAGTTTTGAGAGCACTTCGCTATCGGGACGTGCTTTTTTAGGCATTGGATTTTCGGCTTCAAGAGCTGAGAGCATAGCCTCAATATCGGAAACTAATTTTCGGGCGGCTTCAAGGAATGCGAGATTATGTTTGCGTATATAGTCCAAATCGCCTGCCCTTGCCGCATTTTCAAGATCCATGGCATTTTTACCGACTTGCTCGGCAAAAATATCAAGACTTGTCCCTTTGATGCTGTGAACCGTTCTCTCGTAATCCGCCAGTTTGGTTTCATCAACAACCTCTATTGAACCCAGCATGGAACGGACATTGGCTGTGTATGAGCGTAGAACTTTTAGGTATGTTCTTTCATCACCGTTATATTGTTCAAAACCTTTGGCTATATCCAACCCATCTGCCTTTTTATTAAGTACACTCGTTTTGATTTGACTTAAATCAACTACATACGCTGCGGCCTCGTTTTTGGCTTCATCAAACTCGCTGTGCAGGATATGTTCCTTAATTTGGTCTAAAACAGACTTTGTTTTTTTTGAGCAGTTTTTTATGTCGGCAAGCAAAGCCAAAGCCCCTTTTCTATCATAATCATCGCACATACCCTGAATGACCAGCAATTTGTTTCTTAAACCGCCGATATCCTCGTCTGCACAATCTTCTTCCTTAGGTTTAAGTTTTTCCAGCAATATTTGCAATTCGTTCAGAAAACTAGGGGCCGAAGTTTTTATCAGACCTGTGTTTCGGTCGCGACCGGCTTGTTCCAATTTGCGTGCCGATTTGGAAAGTTTTGATTCGCCTATGTTTTCAAGAGAACTTTTAATGCCATGGATGCTGATGGTGAATCTCCGCAAATCCTCTTCGTTTTCAAACCGATTGGATTTCCGCCCGAATTCCTCCAGCACCGCAATGGTTCTAAGCGCATCCCTGATAAAAGATTCCTGAAGTTGCGTAGTGGTATCGCCGTTTGTTTCCGCACTGTAATTTTGCTTGCGGGCGGCTTCTATAACCTCCGGAGGCTGCTTGTCACGCACAAATTTATTGAGCATGGAGTTCAGTTGGCGTATGTCTATAGGTTTGGAGATGAACTCATCAAAGCCGCTCTGCAGGAACGTATCCGCTTGCCCAACAACGGCATTGGCAGTTAAAGCGATAATCGGGTTTGTATATCCTAAGCTGCGCAGATTTTTTGTCGTTTCTATGCCGTCCATCTCCGG
>LIUH01000021.1:1720-30876 GCA_001462225.1 Fibrobacteria bacterium GUT31
GGCATCATGTGATCCATGAACACTATATCGTAAACTTTGCCGTCTTTGATTTTATCAATGGCAGCAGCCCCGCTCATGGCGGTATCAATTTGAAGCCTATACAGTTTCATAAGGCCTACGGCTACATAAAGATTGGTTTCAACATCGTCAACAATCAAAACGCTTCCGTATGGCATCGGGTCGCGGGCTATCTGACCCTTTTTCCGGTGAGTCATGTAGTTCATGCGGAACAAGCGCAGGTTTGCCACCATTTCTTTTCCGAGAATTTCAGCATCCACTGTTTTTTGCGGCAGCCTTACGGTGAACAATGTACCTTTGTTTTGCTCGCTCTCGGCATGAATTTCACCGCCCATTAGGTTTACCAAACGCTGCGTGATGGCGAGGCCTAGCCCCGTGCCTTCAACGGCTATGTTCTTCTCGCGATTAAAACGCGAATACTCTTCAAACATCCTGCCTAACTGTTCTTCGGTCATGCCATGGCCGGAATCCCGCACGCCCAGCACAAGCGTTACGCTTTCATTGCCCGGCCCGGGTTCGTAAGCAACCGATAGCGTGACCTTGCCGGCATCCGTATATTTAAACGCATTGGAGAGCAGGTTGTTCAAAATCTGTTTGATGCGAATCTCATCGCCGATAAGTTTTGACGGGATATTTTCATCTATTTCAAGTTCAAATTCAATGGGTTTGCTGTCTATACGCATCATATTCAGATGCACGGAATCGTTTATCAGGCTTGCGAGTTTGTATTCGGTGGGAACTATATCCAGCTTGCCGGCCTCTATTTTGGAGAAATCCAGAATGTCATTGATAATGCCGAGTAACAAATTGCATGAATTGTATATTCTAGCCAATCCGTTCTCAATATCTTTGGAAAGAGTTTCGTTCTGTATCAGGATTTCGGTTACGCCTAAAATCGCGTTCATGGGAGTGCGTATTTCATGGCTCATATTAGCGAGGAAATTTGATTTCGCCTGACTGGCGATTTTCGCAGCTTCAAGAGCGGACTGCAATTCCTGCTGAAGGTTGAACATTTCGCTTTCATCGTTTGTACTGCCGACAACACCTACAACATTGCCGTTATAGTCATACTGCAGCGTTGTATATGACCGGAACATTCTGCCATTGATATCGCTTATCCATTCTTGCGGGCCGTCGCGAAACGTTTTTTCAATATTTTCAATAATATCCACATGCCTATTCTTTTGTTTGGCAACCGCAATATTTTTTCCTTCCAAAAATGCCTGTGTTACGCCAATGTCTTTAAGACCTTGCCCGTTAAAGGTCGTGATTATCCCGTTGGTGTCCACGCTCCAGATAATGCCTCGGTAATTCGCAATAACAGCATTCATAACCGTGTTTTTCCGCTCAAGCTCAAGTTCCATCTCTTTACGTTTTGTTATGTCGTGCGCTATGCCTAAAATCCCAACTATGGCATTGTTCAGCAGAAGCGACGTTCTTATCACTTCGAAAGTTCGTGTAAGGCCGCTACTGGGGAATGTTACCGTTTCCTCTGTCATAGTTTTCCGGTTTTCTCTGAGCAAAACCCGTTCTACTTCCAAGAGATTTTTCGCTACATCGGCGGGAAACCCTAATGCGCCTTCGTAATTTTTCCCTATAATATATTTTTCGCTGAGGCCGGTGTATTCTTCCGTGACCTTATTGCATTGCGTAAATTTTAAATCCAAATCCTTGCAGAATACAATGTCCGGAATGGAATCGAATATCGCCTTCAGCTTGGCGGTTTGCATTCTAAGGTCATACGTCCGCTTCCCGACAATCGTTTCAAGCCGTTTGCTGGTACGGCGGCTTTTTGCAAAAAGAGTCGCGAAAAGGGCCAGCACACACAGAGATAAAATAATTGAGCCTATCAGCCACGGCCTCTGTGCCCGCACAAGTTTTCGGTGGTAATCATAAGTTCTGTGCCGCCATTGTTCCGATATTGTCTCGGTATCTATCAATTCAAGTGCCTTATCGATTATGGAACGCAGAATGACTTGGTTCTTATTAATCCCAAATGTGGATTCAAAACTATTGTCAAAGATGATATTAGCTTTAAAATCCGCAAGCTCCTTATAGTTTGTCAAATACAAAAGAGTGCTGTAGCTATTCATCACCATATCCACCTCGCCGTTCAACAAGGCTTCAAAAGCCGCTTCTTGACCTTCGTAAACAATGGCATTGGGATGATTCGGAAACCATTTGAAAAAGAATCCCGTATGCGCAGTACCTTTGCTAAGCCCAACTTTAGCCGAATAAACTCTGTTGATATTGATGCTGGGATAGTCCACTTTGGATATGAGCACGGAACGCTCTGTCATAAACGAATTGCTCGGCCATATAAAATGCCCTTCCCGTTCTATTGTCGGAATTAGCTCGGAAAGCATATGCACTTTTCCGGATTCAAGCATATCTACCAACTCGTGAAAATCCGTACGCTTTTCGGTGACAACCGGAAATTCAAGCCCTGTAAGCGTTTTTATCTGCTTAAGCACGTCAAAACAAATTCCTTCCCATTCTTTGCGATGGGCGTTGTAAAAACTTATCGGATAATTATCATATTCGGCCGCAAACGGTATAAACGGCTTTTCCTTTATGAAGTCAAGCTCCTCTTCGGTAAGCCTGTGAAACAATTTGTGTTTTAAATATTCCTGATAACCTTTATCGTATAATTCATTTAAATAATTGATATGATTGCTTTCCAACGCTTTTTGCATAACTGAGATAATCGGTGCGAGCTTTGGATTTTGCGTTGAAAGGGAAACGGGAGAATATATCAGCGGGAAAAAATCCGATACCACAATATCGTCGTGAGAGTCCCAAAAGGCTTCTTGTACGTTTTCTGTGATAAGGACATCGGCTTTTCCGGTTTTTAGAAGTTCATATGCTTCTTCATATTCTTGTATATATACAGGTTCAAAAGTTCCGTTGGCATAAAGCAAAACTTCGGTTGCAATCGTGGTTTTTTCTTGAAGTATATACCTAGGCAATCGTGTCCTGGCAATTTCCGAAATAGACTTGCTGCCCGCTATGTAATAAGATTTTAAAAAGCGTTGAGCTATGGCATCGGTCATAATGTAAGTTTTCCGACGTTCATCGTTTGCCGTCAAATCACCTGCAAAATCAACACTGCCATTTTCAAGCCCTTCAAGCAGAGCAAACCACGGATAAATTTTCGGAGTAAATTGAATTCCGAACAATTCGGAAAGCCATTCGCATACAAGGTCAGAATATCCTTTTATCTCACCATCCGTATTGAGAAAGGCCTCCGTGCTCGACACCATTCCGTAAGTAAAAGAAGTTCTTTGCTCCCTAAGTGCCTCAATAGCTGCTATTTCTTCTTCAGTCACGCCGGGGATACTTTTATACGAAGAGAACGAGATTGAGTTATCGGCAGAAAAAACGATTGCAAACGGCAGTATGAAGAACAAAAGGCATTTTCTGGCGATCATGGTAATAAATTACTAAATTTTAAAAACCGTGAACAAAGCTTCCCTAATTATAGCTGCAAGCCTCCTCGCAAGCAGGGTTTTAGGGATTTTGCGCGAAATGCTGCTCGCAAAAATCGCCGGTGTTAATGAACAGAAGAATGCGCTGGATTTAGCGTTTATGATTCCGGATATTCTGAATCACCTCATAGGAACGGGCTTTTTATCCATAGTTTTCATATCGTTATTCACAACGCATCTGCTCAAACAGAACGAAAACGAAGGATGGCGTTCATTCAGCAATATTTTCAATGTTTTAGGTTCATTTCTCTTAATTTTGGTGATTCCCGCATTTATTTTTATGCGTGAGTTGATTTTGCTTTTAACGGTTGCTCCGCCAAGCGAAGAAATTTTACAACTTGCAATATATTTCGGCAGAATAATTTTACCCGCACAGTTATTCTTTTTTGCTGGGAGTTTTTTAATAGCAGCGCAACAAGCGAGAAAGCAGTTTTTTATACCATCGCTCACCGGCATAATCTACAATGCAAGCATAGTGTTTTTCGGATGGATATTTAAGGAAAACGGAGTGGCAGGCTTTGCTCTGGGAGTTCCGATAGGGGCATTTGTAGGCTTTTTCGTTTTGCAAATAATAGGTTCTTATAGAGGCGGAGTTAAATATTTTCCGGCATTCAATCCCGCAAATTCTGAGTTGATAAAAACATTAAAACTCTTATTGCCTATGATTTTGGGAGCAGGTTCAATGTTCGCTCTTGAATTTGCAATCCGCAGTTTCGGTTCAATGTTCGGCAATCACGGAATTTCAAGTTTGAATTACAGCTACAGGCTTATGTACACGCTGGTAGCGGTTTTTGGGTTCAGCGTCGGAACGGCAAAATATCCGAATATGGTTAAGATGTTCAAAGAAAATAAAATAGCATCGCTAAAAGAAAAGGTATGGGGCGACCTAGCGAAAATCCTCGCTATTTTAATCCCCGCTATATGTGCTTTAACAGCTGTAAGTTTGCCCATAGTGAGAATTCTATTCGAAAGAGGGGCTTTCACACAAGAAAATTCCATTCTTGTGAACAACCTGCTTTTGTGTTATTTGCCGGCAAGCATAGGGCTTTGTGCTCAGGCTCTTTTGGTGAGGGCTTTTTACTCAATGGAAAAAATGTGGCTCCCGACTTTGGTAAATACTTTGACTTTTGCAGCAAGTTTATTTTTATACATCCCGGTTTCAAAAATTGCAGGCATATATTCTGTTCCCATTGTGAGTTTTATCTGTTCATTTGTTCAGTTGGCAGTGCTTTTGGCGTTTTGGCAGGGGCAGGGCAGCAGACCTTTTATCAGGGATTTTATAGCTGCTGTAGCGGCTTTAGCTGTTTTTGCTCCGTTAGGGCTTTATCTCTCTAAATATGCCTATAACTGGCTTTTAGGGGCAAATCTGGCTTCTTTAATACTTTATTCTGCGATATTTTCTTTATTGTTTTTTTCTTTTGCGATTGTTTTGCAAACCTTATTTGGTTCTAAGTCTTCTTCTTATATTATGTTTTTATTAAAGAAGAAAATGATAAAGAGCTATGTTCATAACTAGGAAAAATCTTGGAAAGTTCTATAATGCACTGATTTTTATATAATTAAAAGTAAATTTTTATTAACAAAGTTAACCAAAAACTCGTTTTTTATTAACAATGAGCTTGGAAATTTGTTGAGATTTGCAATTTTCCCAAGCATATTAACATTTTTATTAACATTATTTTCTACTTTTCCCTTGATTTTTTGGCAAAACTTTTCTAAATTATTGAAAAGTTAAGATTTAGGCGATTTAGCTCAGTTGGTTAGAGCAACGGAATCATAATCCGCAGGTCCGGGGTTCAAGTCCCTGAATCGCCATACTGGCCTAATGGCTATTTTATTATATCAAATATGCTCAAATTTTTATTTTGAGTGCTTTTTCCGGTAAATTTTTTTATTTTAATAGGAGAAGAGTATTATGGTCGCAAATAACGACTACGGAACAAGAATGGATGATATCATCATAGAATCTCTGAAACCACAGGTTGAGGAGATTAAGCAAAAACTGACGAGTGGCGGCAGTCTCTCGCAGGGTGATATTATTACTTTAACCCTTTACGCACAAGGTAACCACATAAACCACCTTGATATGCGGATGGACGCAATAGAGGAGAGTTTTAGGAAGTTGCAAATGGATTTTGCAGAATTGCGAGCGGATTTTGAAAAATTCCGAGCAGATATTTACGGCAAAATGTCGGAGCTTCACGGTAAAATGGCAGAATTTCAAGGAAATTTCACAAAAATGACAGCTATAATAAGCAGTGTGTGTGCTGCTGCCATAGCCATAGTAGGTGTAATTACCAAGATTTTAAGCTAAAAATGAGCTACGTCCCAAAGCTCGACTGTTATACCTTAAACAATTTAACTGTCGTGTTGAGGTTTACTGCGACTTTTGACAAATCGTTAGCAGATTGGTTAACTTGGCTTGCACCATTCGCACTGTTCTTGGCAACTTGGCTCATGCCTGTGACATTGCTGCTCACATGTGTTGCGCCCGTAGCAGCCTCACTAGCATTGCGGCTTACATCATGCGCTCCCTTGGCAACCTCGCCAATTGCGCTGGCAACGCGTTTTGCTCCGGTGCTGGCTTGTGCTACATTGCTCGCTATCTCGTTGCTGGCCTTGGTCTGCTGGTCAACATGGCCGGCTATTTGCTCAACAGACATATTGATTTTCTGTATTATATCCGAAACACCACGGATCACTTTAATCGCATCGCCGGTACCGCTCTGAATGCCATCTATGCGGCGGGCAATATCGTCTGCGCTTGTGGCACTCTGGTTCGCCAATTCTTTTATTTCGCTTGCAACAACTGCAAAACCCTTGCCGGCCTCACCTGCAGAAGCTGCCTCAATAGTGGCATTCAATGCGAGAAGGTTGGTTTTGTCCGCTATTTTCTTTATAACATCCGTTACCTGTCCGATTTCCTTTGCTGCTATGCCGAGTGTATTCATTGCATTTGTAGCATCCGATGCTTTGTTTGTGGCATCTCCTGCAACTTGGCGAACTTCGCTGGTGTTGCTTGCAATCTGGTTTATGCTTGCGCTCATCTCTTCTACGGCTGCGGCTATGGTGTTCATATTGGTGCTCATCTGTTCCGCTGCGCTGGCTACATCATTGGCATTGACGCTTGCCTCTTCTGCACCGCTGGCCATTGAATTTATGTTCACAGCCATCTGCTCTGTGGTACTGGCTACGGAAAAACTTTGGTTAACCATTTCTTCTGCTCCGGTTGCAAGCTCCCTGCTCACTGCGGAAAGTTCTTCCGATGCACCGGCCAAAGTTTCTGAGTTTTCGTGCAAATTTTTGAGAATGCCTTGTATTTTCTCAAAAAAATTGTTAACTGAGCGTGCTACTATACCCATTTCATCTTCCTGGTTAATGCTGGATCTTGTCCGCATATCGCCGTCTTCGCCTTTCTTTAATACCTCAACGATATTTTTCAACGGTCTGCTGATGAGCGAGACAATATAAAGCGCTATGGCGGAGGATAATAACGCAACGAGAATAGATATCAAGAGAGAGAAACTTATTACCGATTCGGCTTTCGCAGAGTTTTCTTCTTTGAGGGCCTGAAGCACGCCGAGAGCTTTGCTGGGTATATGGTCGAGAATTTCCACCATTTGGTTAAGGTAGGTATTGACCGCATTAATCATTATGTCTTGTGCATGGATCATTGCGGTTTGATAGTCCGGGTTAGCGATTGAAACATCTTTGACGGCAAGCAGAACACCGAACACGGTTTCCCCGTCTTTCTTATATTGTTTAACCAAAGGCAAGACCTTATCGAGGTCATTTTTTACACCTTGAGCCGCAATTTCATGAAACGCATTTATTTCAATCTCCAAAGTATCCAGTTCAGCTTTGAACTCGGAAGCAAGGCGGGTCAAGTCGCCCCGTGTGTTTTCCGGATAAAAAGCCTCACGCCAATGCAAGCGTGCCGCAGCTAAATGATCCTTTATCTTGAATATATGATCCATTCGCTGTTTGGTCACATCAATCGCCTGATTGTAGCTGCCCTCGATATGTTGAATACCTACAAGCATATAAACGCCAACGAAAGCTGCAAATAAAATGACAAACGCAAAAGCTAGCAGCAGTTTTGTGCGAATTTTGATGTTTTTCATAACTTTACCTCTGTTTTATAACATACAGGGGGAGAAGGTAGAAAATAAAAGTAATGATTAACTTAATGTTTGGGTTTGGGGTATGGGGTATAGGGTATGGAATGTCCAGTAATCCCTATACCCCGAACCCCATACCCCATACCCAAGCGAGTTAATCAGCGTTTACTATATTCCCTTAATGGAGATAAAATTATGGCAGTAGCAACTGAAATAATGGCAAATGAAACCGAAATAAAGCAAGCCATGGGAATTCTGGGGCTTGATAATTGGGTAGATGATGTTTTGGATGAAATTGAGCTAAATAGAAGGCTCAAAATTAGCTTAGAGCAAGCAGATAGAGGAATGACGAGACCAGCTAAAGAAGTGGTAGATGAAATACTAACGGAGCTAGAAAATGGTAGCTTTGGAAGATGAAATTGTAAGAAAATCTGGTATAGTAACCGAAGAATGTGAAAAAATGCTAAGGGAAGCAACTGCATATATACGAGAAAATTCCCCGACACAAGCTAAAATAATGGTTAAGAAATTTTATCAAATAGTTAATCTATTAGAAACCTTTCCCGAAATTGGCACTATTTACCAAAATGGGCTAAGAAAGTTCAAATTAGGCAAATTTCGCTATAATATCTATTACAGAGAAAAAGAAAAAGAGATTGAAATAGTAGGGATTTGGCATACTAGCAGAGGCTCGGAATTTATAGAGCCATAATAACTTTACCTCTGTAATGTTTGGGTTTGGGGTATAGGGTATGGGAAAACCTCAATTATTTGCAAAATTATGCGTTTTATGTCCGGTAATCCCTATACCCCAAACCCTATACCCTATACCCAAACGAATAAATCAGCATTTACTAAATAAAAAACACTAAAGTTTTCCCTGAAATAATCCTATAACACTAATAGAAAGAACTAGAACGCCAAAACCCGAGTTGCTAGCGAGTGTTAGAAAGGGTTTGGCACCTGAGGCAAGGATGCCGATGGTTTAAACCCTACACGGAGGTTAGCTTTATGCAAATCAACCACAATGTTCGCGCAATGGTGACACAACATGCCCTGTACCAAAACAACGGAGCAATGAGCAAGTCACTCGAAAAACTCTCAACTGGTCTTAAAATCAACCGCGCCCAAGACGACGCTGCTGGTTTGGCTATGTCTGAGCAAATGAGAAGCCAGATTCGGGGTCTCGGAAAAGCCAAACAGAACGCTCAAGACGGCATAGCCGCTTTGCAGATTGCTGAAGGCGGCTTGGCGGAAATCACCAACATGATTCAACGCCAAAGAGAGCTTGCAATCCAGGCAGCAACCGATACTGTAACATCCACAGAACGTGAATACCTCAATCAGGAATTCAAGAATCTGACCGAGGAGATAAACAGAATCGCAGAAACAACCGACTACAACACCATAAATATGTTGAAAAAGTTTGGTTCTGAATTAGGTACTTTACACATCGGTCCTAACTCAACTGACACAACCAATTTGTCAGGTACCTCTAATGCAGCCAACGCAGTAAACGTTTCTTACTCAGTAGTTGTAACAGGCAATACTACGGGCGTTGCAGATAGAGATAAAGCAGAGCAGGCAATTGATGAGCTTAGTAAGACACTCAAGTCTGTAAGCGGGATACGCTCAAATATAGGTGCCTATATTAATCGCTTGGAATACACGATTAATAACATTGCTTCTCTTGAATTCAACACTCAAGATGCAGAGAGCCGCATACGCGACACCAACTTTGCTCAGGAAACAACCAACTTCACCAGGAACCAGATATTGGTGCAAAGCGCGACGAGTATGTTGGCGCAAGCGAACTCGCTACCGCAATCTGTCCTTGGATTGCTGGGATAATTTTAACCGTAGGGTTAAAGACCCCTCGCCCTTGGCGGGGGGTCTTTTTTTGTTTGGCAAATTTCATGGTGAAAGGACGTATATCGTTGCAAAATATGCGTAAATCGTGGAGAAAAGGGCGTTGCCCGCAACGCCCCTACATACGTCGTTTGTTGTGTTTGTGTTATATATTTTGGTAAACCCGTATTATGGTATGATGTTTATTATGGAATGATGTGTAGGGGCGTTGCGGGCAACGCCCAGAATTCAATGATGCAACACGCAATAAATAATGCAAAATTTTGCCCGAATTTTGTGGTGAAATATGGCAAATTTCATGGTGAAAGGGTGTATATCGTTGCAAAATATGCGAAAATCGTGGAGAAAAGGGCGTTGCCCGCAACGCCCCTACATTTGTGCAATTTAGAATCCGATTTTCTATATTCACTTTATGTATGATCCCGAAAAACACCATCGTCGCTCAATTCGTCTCAAAAATCACAATTATGACCTTGGATTTTATTATGTGACAATATGCTGTGAAAATCGTGTATGCATATTAGGAAAAATAAGAAACAAGGCAATGATTCTAAATCGTTATGGAGAAATAGCCCAAAAAGAATGGCTTAAAACGGCGGAGATTCGCAGCAATATCAAATTGCATGAATTTGTCTTGATGCCCAATCATATTCACGGAATTTTGGAAATCACAAATTGCGGGGACAAGGCAGATTGCATAGGCGTTGTAGGCAATCGCAATGCCGAAACAGGCAATCTCATGTCAGACATTTCTCCAAAATGCGCAACCTTGCCAATTATTATTCGTGCATACAAATCTGCCGTTTCCAAACAAATGCATGAACTTGGATTTGTAGGTCAAATATGGCAGCGCAATTACTACGAGCATTTTATCCGCAATGAACAATCATATCAAGCCAAATCACAATACATTATTGATAATCCGGCAAATTGGAACGAAGACGAATTTTACATAGAATTGTAGGGGCGTTGCGTGCAACGCCCAGAATTCAATGATGCAACACTATGCAATGCGCAATAAATGATGCAAGAGCCAAGTGTATATTTTCCAAAAAAATATTAAAGTTTTCTTAAAGACAATCCGATAATATTAATAGAAATTGATGGAGGGGCCAAAGAAATGGAAAAACGTTCTGTTTTTTCCATACATAGCTCTATTTGTTAATTGAAAGAACCAAATGCTGCAATCTGGGTTGCCGGCGAGTGCCGGAAAAGATTTGGCTGCCTTAGGCAACGGATGCCTAGGGTTTAAATTTTCACGGAGGGGATCTATGCAGATCAATCACAACGTTCGCGCAATGGTGACGCAACACGCTTTGTACCAAAACAACGGAGCAATGAGCAAGTCACTTGAAAAACTTTCAACAGGTCTAAAAATCAACCGTGCTCAAGACGACGCAGCAGGTTTGGCTATGTCTGAACAGATGAGAAGCCAAATTCGGGGTCTCGGAAAAGCCAAACAGAATGCTCAAGACGGCATCGCCGCCTTGCAGATAGCTGAAGGCGGCTTGGCGGAAATCACCAACATGATTCAACGCCAAAGAGAACTCGCTATCCAGGCAGCAACCGATACTGTAACAAGTACGGAACGTGCTTATCTCAACGAGGAATACCAACAGCTTGCCCAAGAGATAGACAGAATCGCAAACACAACCGACTACAACACCATAAATATGCTGAAGCAGTTTGGTTCTGATTTAGGCACCTTGCACATAGGTCCTAACTCAACCGAGTCCAATGTGTCTTCTTCTTATTCGCCGGAAAGCAATGCTGCGAAAATTACGTACACAATAAGCATAGCAGGCAATACTACCGGCACTACAGACAGAGCTACGGCAGAGACCGCAATTGATGAGCTTAGCGCCCAGCTAAAGTCAATAAGCGGAATGCGTGCAACAATCGGTTCTTTTATTAATCGCTTGGAATACTCGGTTAATAACATTGCTTCTCTTGAATACAACACTCAAGACGCAGAAAGCCGCATACGCGACACCGATTTCTCAAAGGAAACAACCAACTTCACGAGGAACCAGATACTGGTACAAAGCGCAACCAGTATGTTGGCTCAAGCGAATTCGCTACCGCAATCTGTCCTTGGATTGCTGGGCTAATTCTAACCGTGGGGTTAAGGCCTCCCGCCTCGGCGGGGGGGCTTTTTCTATATTCAAAAAGATATGCATGATTCATGTTTGTGGCTCTGGTTTCGAAAAATTTTCCTCCTAACCGTTTTCTGTTTTGCGGAAAGCCTTGCACAAATTTACCCTACCCACAACACAGACCGCTCCTATACCTTACGAACGTTGGACCATTCGCCGCTCCTTTACAGATATCACGATATAACAACAGGCGATATTCCGCAATCTTTTTACTATCCGCAGGTAAATTTGGATTATCGCAATATGGTGCAATCGCAATGGAGCAAAGGTCTGCCGCTGTTGCATTGGTTTTCTTCGGACAGTTCTGCGATGCTCGCTATCAGCCCTTTGCTCGCTTTTGATATGCGGGGCGGGAAGGATTTGGGAGATACTATTCAAGGTTACGAAGGAGGGTTGTTTATAAGAGGTTACAAGGATTCCATCGATTTTTGGCTGGATGCACGGATGTTCAGCGAAAGACATTCCGCAGATTCTCCAAAATCTTGGGATAGGGAATTTTTGGAAAATCAGGGAAATAAAGATATAGAAGGCGAAGTTAAATATTCCAGTTATTCCAGGTATAGGGGGCATTTGAATATTCGCTCGGGGTTTGGAAATTTGGGTTTTGCTCGCGACGCTCCGCACTGGGGGCCCGGGTATTTCAGCAACCTTTCGCTAAACCAAAATGCAGTTCCCTTTAACCAAATGACTTTTTCCACAAATATAGGCCCTCTTACGGTTATTAGCCTTTACGGAGATTTGCGGATTGACAGTCATTCCATGAGCACGGAGAATCTTAAAAGCAGAAATCTCTATGCACACCGCTATGAATTGAATTTTGCGAATACCCAAATAGGCATAAACGAAATAACCGTTCTCTACAACTTGAACAAACCTTGGCTTTTTGTGCCGATAGTTCCCTTGTTTATAGAAAAAGGAAACTACACGGAAGATGCCAACAACGGTGCTTTGAGCTTTGATGTAAGCCAACGTTTGCCTTTTGGCTTTAGAGTCTATTCCGAATTTTTGTTGGATGATATGGAAAGCCCCACGAGTTTAATCCGCAACGATAACATTGAAGCAAAATGGGCGTGGATGGCCGGCTTGGCTTATGCTGTAAATTTCGGGGATTTCAAAGCGGGAAGCATAGCCGAATATTCAAGAGTTGAGCCTTACGTATATTCCCACTTTCATCCCTACACCGCCCAAATCGCACATTTGGGCTACCCTATTGGTGCGCCGAATGGACCTAACAGCCAAACAATAAACTGGCTTTTTTACGCAAAACGCAAAGACGCTTTTCAATTCCAGCTTGGGCAGGAATGGGCTTGGAAAGGAACCGACTACGGCAGTAATATCAACGATACGACCACAACCGTAAACCACTTCAAAACCGAGAAGCATTTTTTGAAAGGCGCAAAGATGAAATATTCGCTAACACCGGCAATATCCTATAGCACATTGCATTACGCAATCAGTGCGGAATACTCATTCTTTGGCAAAAATGCTTTTTGCTCAAGGGCGATGTTGCTGTGGTAAGTTAGCCCGCGTTTACTATATTACCCCTCGCGCCTCTCTAGCTCAGTTGGTAGAGCAGCTGATTCGTAATCAGCAGGTCGGCGGTTCAAGTCCGCTGGGAGGCTTGTTTTAGGAGCTTGCAATGTTGAAGTTTCGTAGATGTCTTTTGAAATTGAGCGGCGAGGCCCTTGCCGGAAACTCAGGGCACGGGATAGATAATTCCGTTATAAATTGGGTGGCAAAGGAAATAGCAAACTCGGTTAAAGCGGGAGTGCAAATTGCCCTTGTGATTGGCGGCGGAAATTTTGTCCGAGGGGTCTCGGCAAGCGCAGGCGGAATGAACCGTGCTGCCGGCGATTCCATGGGGATGCTTGCCACCGTTATGAACGCTATTGCAATGCAAGATGCCCTTGAAAAGCATGGGCAGCGCGCCGAGGTGATGAGTGCAATAAGAATGGAGCCTCTTTGTGCTTTTTTTGACCGCAGAAAAGCTACTGCACTGCTGGAAAGCGGAGTTGTTGTTCTTTTTGCCGCCGGCACAGGCAACCCGTTTTTTACCACAGATACCGCTGCGGTTCTGAGGGCGGTGGAAAGCGAATGCGACGTTGTGATGAAAGCGACCAAGGTGGATGGCATTTACTCCGCAGACCCTGTTAAGGATAAAACGGCCGTAAAATTTGATGATATAACCTATGAAGAAATTTTAAGAAGAAATTTGGCTGTTATGGACACGGCAGCAGTGGCTCTTGCAAGGGAGCATAAATTACCTGTCTTTGTATTTAAACTGGCAGAAGGAAATTTTATAAATTCTTTAACTGAAACCGGAATCGGAACTTTTGTGCATGAGTAGCGGAGAATTAGTAATAATCATTATAGTGGCGATTCTGCTACTAACTATAATATTGGCCGGTATTGGAGTTTATATTTTAGTCCATAAAAGCAACAAGGAAAAGGAAACGGAGGAAATTTCAAAGATAGCCTTATCCGGCAAATATTCCGTGGCTCTTCGCCCTGTTGCAGATTCTTTTGCCGAAAAAAAACCATCCATAACAGAGATAGAAGAATGGCTCAATTCCCAAGGCATTGGCGAGGAACAAAAAAAGAAACTTTTAGAAGAATGGCAACAATCGATAAATCGGAGTATAAAAACTATAAATGAAGGCGATATGGGCGGAGTTACAACCTACCGAATAGCCTTTGGTTCAAAAGATAAAAACATATGCCTTTTTTTACACCCGGATCATTTTATAACAAGAGAGCAAATAAACCGTAATGCGGAAATTTTACCGCCCTACTGTTTAGGGAGTGATAGTGCTGTTGTCCCTAAACTTCCTTGGGAAAAAAACGATGGCGCAGGCGGATGGAAAGCTGTTTTGCCGAAAGACGGCCGCTATGATGTACCGGAATGGCGGCAGATTGTTTAGTAGCCACTGATTAACTCAATGTTTGGGTTTGGGGTATGGGGTATAGGGTATGGGAAAACCTCAATTATTTGCCAAATTATGCGTTTTATGTTGAATAATCCCCATACCCCAAACCCTATACCCTATACCCTATACCCACGCGAGTAAATCAGCGTTTACTTTAGTATCGGTTAAAACCTGAATAAGCCGGCGAACCTAAGTTGCCCGTCTCTAACACCGTCTAAATTACTGACATTTTGAATGCTTGCGATGTCTAACTGGAGCATATCGGAGAGCATTACGCCAAGACCAATATCCAGTTCTTGCCTTTTGCCCACTTTGTCGTGGAGATAACCCGCTCGCAGAGCAACGGTGCCGGCATAAACATATTCCGCTCCCAAATTCACGATGCCCTCTTGAAAGGATTTTTTGAAAGTATCAAATTTGCTGTCGTTTTCTTCTATGGTTTCGGGATAAAGCCAGGCCTTCCACGCAGAGATATAAAAAGGTTGTGCATCACCTTTTGAATCTTCGTAAATAACCGTTTTGTTGTAGTCTGCGTTCAAGGTTAGGCGATGATCGGGGATGTTCAGCAGATCGTAAGAAAGCCCAAATCGCCAAGTCAAGGGAATAGGGTCGTCATTGGATTTATCAACATAATAGACATTGGGGCCTATGTTTGCCAGCACCGCTCCGAACCTAAGCCCCTTTATACCCAAATCGCGCCCTAAAATACCGACATCTATGGCATAGCTCGCTGTGGTTGCATCTTCTTCGCCCGGCACACCGGAACTCAAAGCGGAATAGAAGAATTTAAAATTCAAACCCAAACCCCATTTTTTATTGAGCCTCGTTCCGTAGCTCAAGCCTACAACCGTTTCCGAACTGTTAAAAGAGCTTACTTGGTCTGGGTTTATTTCTTCGTTGCTTACGGTTGTTTCGCCGAAACTTATGAAATTCACAAATAAGCCCCAAGTACCCCAATCGCCAAGCGGCCATGTTATGCCGGTGTATAAATGGTAGAGGTCGGGCATTTTCAGAACCGGTAAAAGTTTTTCGTAAAAAAATGCAACTTGGCTTCGCGCAGCATGGTAGCGTTCCACCCCTGCACCCGTACTCAACCATAAATCATTGTCCAGCGAAAGCAAACACCAAACCGTATTGCTTACAAGCCCATTACCCTGATGGTAGTGATTCCACTCGCCCGGTGTGTTTCCTGTTTCACTTTTGCTCTGCTCGGTTTCGCTTTTGCGACCGCTCGGAGTTGCGTATTCCGGTATGTAACGCCAAGCGCCTTTATTTGTGCCAATCCAAATCGCGCCCTTTTCCGAAACCGTTATGCCATGAACCTCGTTGTTTTCAAAGCGAACTTGCTCCCATCTTCTCAAATTGAAATGCGAAAGCCCATCTTTATGCGCAGACCACACATGCCCGGAACTATCTATGGCTATTGCCTTTGGAGTTAAATCCATAATTCCGTCTTGAAGCGTGAATACGCCCCATTTATCTTTGTCATCATCGTTTTGCTTTGGGGTTAGCCTAGCTATGCCTGCGCCTTCGACGCCAACATAAAGTTCTTTGCGCATTTCGTGCCAGGCTATGGAGGTTATTTTTTGAGAAGGCAGCACTGCGCCCCTCTGTTCAAAAACTCCGTTTCTATAAGCGAAAATTCCGTTGTCCGTTCCAATCCAAAGCGTTGCACCCTGGTTTGCGATGGCGGTAATTCTGCGAGTTCCGAATTCGGATGTAAAATCTTTAAAGCCTTTACCGTCAAAGCGGAACAATCCTTTTGTTGTTCCAATCCACAGTTTTTCCGTACGCGTTTCGTAGAGCATGGCGGTGACCGTATCCTTAATCATTATTGAAAAAGGGATTTTCACTTCAACTAAAAGTTCTTCTTCTTTGAGAGTTTTCGCTCCGTTGTAATTGCGCACCACGCCGGAAATGGAATCCAAAGAAACCTCAGAACCTAAAAATGTTCGCACAACATCCCTAAGTTTTGCGTTTCCTTCCAAAGGAACGGTTAAATCTTCCCGCCAAACCTGCCCGTCAAAATGCAAAATTCCATTCACAGTTCCCGCCCAAACCTCGTTCCGTGTCAAAAATCCCCTGCGATTACGTGCGGCAAAGGCGGTGTAGAATTGTCCCGTAGGGGCAGTTCCTTGCGGCTGTCCCGCCCGAGACAATTCCCATTCATTTGCTAAGGGGCCAAAAGCCAAGCCTGCAGGGTTGTAAAAAAGCGTATTGCCGTCATCGGCGAGGGCCACGCCGGATTCACCCATGCCTAGTTGCCGTGCACCAACCGGCATTTCAAGAGTTATTACAGCAGACGCCCTAGAGAAAGCAAGGGTGGAGAGCAACAGGAGGAATAAAAGAACCGTTTTAGCCATTAATGTTTAGAATATAGAAAACGCTTATAAATCGTTCCTCGGTCGCTTTTTTTTATTAACACATATACGGTAGCCTTCGCCCTGCTTCCCCAGCTTCTCTTGTTTCTCAAGTGATATGTCGTAATTTTTCATTATGTATCGGAATCCCTGCACAATGGAGTTCGTTTCTCCCACGGAATCCCAATAAGCACTGCTAAGATAAGCAGCCTCTTTATTATACATATCAACTTGTTCTTCATTAATGATTGTTTTAGCCATTTTGTTTTCTCCTTGTTGAAAATTGCTTTAATATAGAAAATTTATGTCAATTCTTTTCGAATGTCATTTACTAATTGAGAAATAGGTCTAACATAATTTTTTAGTCCAACGTGCTTGCTTGCGTATTTAAGTCGTCGACTGTTGTCTGGTAAATAGAAAATTTGCCTTTGCTCACCAAGCACTGTTAGTTTATCGTCTGATAAATCTTCATCAAAAGTAACAATATGAAAAATATATTTTACTTTAAACCTATTATAAATTTCTACGCTACTGCTTACATTTTTCCAACGTTCACGAATTGTACGTTTGCAAGAAATTCCAATGAGCCATCCGTCTTTTGCTTTTACCCAATTATCAACCTCAAGGTCAGCTTGAAAATGGGATGGAGTTTCTGCTCTTTTGATTTTATAATAACCGAGAATAAAATTTGTTACATCTTCCAAACTTCCGCCTGCTCGTTTTTTCCGTTTTTGTGCAGCACGTCTCTCAAATTCTTGTACAAACGCAGTCAAGACAATATCTCTATCTTCTTCATTTATAGATTTATCTTTAGCAAGCAATACGCGAAGCATTGTGAACGCTCGGATTATTTCGGTCCGCTCTGCAGTTAAACATCCGCGAACACCAAGATCATCCCACAAATTTATTACAGTTGCTAAACCAAGTTCTCCCCGAATATCAAGATAGGATTTTGCAATGTTCAAGGTAAATTCTTTATCGTTATTTGGAATATTTGCAATAGCTTGATGCAATGGAAGCATAATATTTTCACAAGTGAGAATAAAAACGCCCATATCACCAACCGTTTGAATTTTTTCATCTAAATCGGCTAAGATACTTTGAACCCTGTTATCTCTTGAAACTGTCTTTCGGTAGCGTTCTTCAATAATATTTCGCAAAGTTTGCTTCTGCAAATTCAGGGTGTCTTTGCCATTGCCTTCTTTGGCGACAATTCTCAAACTACTTGCAAGTATTGACAATAATTTTGGTTCTTTCCCAATGGCAATGTATTTATCATTATTGATTAACATTCTTGAAAACCAATAAACATTATGCCAGTGATTTTGTATATTTAAAATTTCAGTTGTTTTCACATTCCTACTGCCTTTGGTACAAATAGATTTTGAAAATCAAAAATACGTCTTTCAGCTATTTCAATATATTCCGGCGAAATCTCAATCCCCAAATAGTTAATGTTATTCATCAAAGCGGCAATGGCGGTTGTACCACTTCCCATAAATGGGTCTAAAACGGTTTTAGCGTAGGTAGATGAGATAATCCTGTCTATCAATGCAACAGGAAACGGTGCAGGATGTGGGTTATTCATTTCTTGTTTAAATTCCCAAACATCACCTAAAGCGTTAGCCTTTGGAGCTAGTTTGAAATCGGGCTTGGCAATAAGGTATATTACTTCATAAGTAGGCAAAAAATAGCCGGGATTAAAATTTATACCGCCTTTCCTTCGCCAAATTATAATTTGCCTAACAGGAAAATTACTTACAATGTCTTGCCTATCTTGCAACAAACCGTCTTGGACGCGCCACTTGTGGTTGTAAAAAATCGCTCCATCGCTTGGAATTATACGCAACATTTCCGTTAAACACTTTCGTTGCCATTTTACATATTCTTTGTGCGGCATACAGTCGCTATGGTGACTGTAGCCGTTCACTAATCCGGCATTTTTCCATTTCCCGCCCCGTCCGTCTTTCATTCCGTTGCCTGTAGAGTTTTTGAGATTATAAGGTGGCGAAGTTACTATTAAGTCAACACTATTGCTAGGAAGCTGTTGCATAGCCTCCAAACAGTCGGCTTGAATTATTTTATTAAAATCCAAAGTCATATTAACAACAATCCATCTACCCGCTCACTTGCACGCTGAAAGTTTTTCCGGCAACGGTGACGCCGTAATTAACCGTTGCTGCATTGCCGGAAACCGGAGCTGCCGGGGTCGGGATCGCTGGAGTTGCTACAGGTGCTGCGGGTTTCTTTTTTGGAACGGAAACTCTCGCTTTGCCTTGCAAAAGGTCAAGACCTTTATTGCCGCCCTTCGTTGCCATGGCGCCGATTATGAAAAGATTTTCGTCGGTGACGGGCAAGTTGTTTTCTTCCAAAACCTTTTTTGCTTTTGGAATGCCCGGTTCCAAAACATCCAGCGGATTGCCTTTGAACACGGGTTTTTTCATCTGCTCGCTTGCAATTTTTACGATTTCCGGGTCCGGTTCTCTTGGGGTTTTGCCCAGATAACCGAGAAGCATATTGCCGTAGCCGTCCGTGATTTTTTTCCACTTGCCCTGAACGGTGTTCGCATATGCCTGCTGGAAATAATACTGCGAAACGGGTGTAACGCTTGAACCAAAACCGCCTTTAGCCACGCATTCCGCCATATTTTTGATAACTTGCGGATAAAGATGGAAGGTTTTTGTATCCCTCATCATCAGCGTGTTGGCAGTTAAAGCTCCGCCCGGCATAGGGCTGAAAATCACTTCGGGTTCTATGGCGAGAGCTTCCGGTGGAAACTCGTATTCCTTGAAACACTCTTTGGCTACCTGGTTCGCTTCCATGATTTTTTCAACATCAATATCCAAAGTATATTCGGTGCCTTTCAAAGCATGCCATAGGGAGAGCAAATCGGGCTGTGCCGTTCCGCCACTGAGCGGCGAGCGACCGCAGCAAACGCCGTCTGCGCCTGCTTCTATTGCCGCCACGTATTGAGCAACGCCTGTGCCGCAGGTATCGTGGCTATGAATGCGAAGTTCAACTTTGTCCCCCAAAAGTTTACGTGCCTGTTTGATTGTCTCGTGAACTTTGCGGGGGTTTGCCGTGCCGGAAGCATCTTTGAAACACACGCTCACAAACGGAACTCCGGAATCCATAATGTTTTTCAAGGTTTCAATATAAAATGCGGGTTCATGCGCACCCTTGCCCTCGCAGCCGCGGGGAAGTTCCATCATTGTCACCACAACCTCGTGCTCCAGACCGGCATCGGTTATGCACTGGCCGGAATAAATCAGGTTGTTCACATCGTTTAAAGCATCAAAATTGCGAATGCGGGTCATGCCGTGCTTTTTGAACATTTTGGCATGAAGGTCTATCATGTCTCTGGGCTGTGGTTCAAGTGCCACCACGTTTATGCCTCGGGCTAGGGTTTGCAAGCGGATTTTCGGGCCAACGGTTTGGCGGAAGGTATCCATCATGTCAAAAGCATTTTCGTTGCAATAGATTAATGGGGCTTGGAATCTTGCCCCGCCACCTGCCTCAAAATGCTCAATTCCGGCATGAACAGCCGCTTCAAGAGCGGGAATAAAGTCTTTTGTTAAAACGCGGGCACCAAAAACGGACTGAAACCCATCGCGAAAGCTAGTATCTTGGAAAAGGATCTTTTTCATAGGAGTAAATATAGTAAGTTAATAGGTGCTAACGTTTACTATATTCCCCATAGAGTGCACTTTCCAGTGGGGGAAGTATGGACAGACGAAATTTTTTAAAAAGCCTTGCAATAGCAAGTGCCGCTTTTACGCTCAAAATGAAAGGCGGAATGGATGTTTTTGCTCAAACCACGCCAAATGCTCAAACGGAAGGTGCCATAGATTTGGTAGCCGTGATGGGCGGAGAACCCGATGCCATGTTCAAAAAAGCCATTGACGAAATGGGCGGAATAGGCAGATTTGTAAAGAAAGGGCAAAAAGTTGTTGTAAAACCCAACATAGGCTGGGATAAAACACCTGAACTCGCGGCAAACACCAATCCGCTCTTGGTAAAGGAAATTGTTCGCCAGTGCATTGCAGCGGGAGCCAAAGAAGTGGCGGTTTTTGATAACACCTGCGATGAATGGAAAAAATGCTATGCAAGCAGCGGCATAGAAGCGGCTGCAAAATCCGCAGGGGCAAAAGTGCTGCCCGCTGATGACAAATCTTATTATAGCGATGTTCTCCTGCCTCAGGGCAAAAAACTCAAAAACATGAAAGTGCACAAAGCCATTTTGGATTGCGATGTTTGGATTAATGTTCCCATATTAAAACAGCACGGTGGTGCAAATATGAGCATTTCCATGAAAAATTTAATGGGAATTATTTGGGACAGAAGAATTTTCCACGTTTCCAATTTGCAGCAATGTATTGCGGATGTATGCACACTTGACAAAAAACCTATACTGAATGTAGTTGATGCTTACAGAGTTTTAAAGGTAAACGGCCCGCGCGGAAGGTCTATAGAGGATGCTGTCATTTCCAAAGCCCTATTCATTTCGCAAGATATGGTGGCTGTGGATACGGCTGCCGTAAAATTTTTCAATCAAATACGGGAAATGTCCTTGGACGATGTAAAATATCTCTCGCATGGCCAGGAGTTGAAAATAGGGACTATGGATATTGATAAATTGAATGTAAAGCGAATAAAGATGTAAAGACTTATGCTTAAAAAGTTGCGAATTGCTGTATCGGTTCCAGTTTTTGGTTTGCTCACCTTTAATTTTTTGGATTTTGCCGGCATATTGCCTGCGGAAATTCATGTGCTTGGGCACATCCAGTTTATTCCGGCTTGGCTGTCTCAGAGCATTGCCGTTATGACCGGCCTTGTAGTATGCACTCTGTTATTCGGGCGGGTTTATTGTTCCTTTATTTGCCCGATGGGAATTTTCCAAGATATAATAAACCGTTGTTTCAAAGGCAGAAAATTCATTTATAGAAAAAACAACCCTATATTGCGTTGGTCTATTGTAGCTATCAGCCTTATTCTTTTCAATTTCGGTTTTGCCGTTATCATGGGAATACTTGACCCATACAGTGCATACGGCAGAATAGCCGTACATGTATTTAAACCTGTTTATATGTTTATGAACAACATATTGGCCTCTGTTTTTAACCATTTCGGCAATTACACTTTCTATCAAACCGAGATAGCGGTATTAAGCATTTTTTCGCTGAGTGTCGCATTGCTCACCTTTGTAATTATCGGGGTGTTGGCGTGGGCAAAAGGGCGGCTTTATTGCAATACGATTTGCCCTGTGGGAACGGTTTTGGGATATATGAATAAATTTTCCCTTTTCAAAATCCGAATAGACCATGCTAAATGCACCTCCTGCGGTATTTGTGCAAAAAAGTGCAAAGCCTCATGTATTGATGCCAGGGCAAGAACAGTAGATTACAGCAGATGTGTAAATTGCTTTAATTGCGTAAATAGCTGCGGCAAAAAGGGAATATCTTTTGCCATGGGAAAAAAGATACCGGAAAAGCCTTCGGTGGATAAGAGCAAAAGGCGGTTCTTATTGGTTGGTTTAACTACCGCCGTAGCAGCTCCGGCGGTTTGGGCACAGACAAAAACGGATGTGATTAGCCCCCCCGGTGCGGTGAGCACGGAACGTTTGCTGAAGCATTGCACATCCTGCCATTTATGTATATCCAAGTGCCCTTCAAAGGTGCTGAAACCCGCATTTACAGAATACGGCATAAGCGGAATGATGATGCCTATTATGTATTTTGAAAAGGGATTTTGCAACTATGACTGCACCTTATGCACCGATGTATGTCCGAATAACGCATTGACCTCGTTGACCGTGGAGCAAAAACACCGGTTGCAGGTGGGGCGGGTTGTTTTTAAGCCGGAGCTTTGCATTGTTCACACGGAAGGGACGAATTGCGGTGCTTGCTCGGAACATTGCCCCACTCAGGCCGTAAAAATGATTCCGTATAAAAATAGTTTAACAATTCCTTTCATCGATGCGGATATATGCGTGGGTTGCGGCGGTTGCGAATTTATATGCCCGGTTCGTCCCAATCGGGCTATATATGTGGAAGGCAATAGAGTTCACCAAGAGGCAAAGGCTTTTGATGTTGAAAAGAAAGATGAGAAAGAGATAACGGATTTCGGGTTTTAGGGAAATGGGCATGGCCTCGCAAATCATCCGTTTGAACGAATGCGAAAGTACCCATAAGTTTATGCGGGGAAATGCGGCGGATTTACCGATGTGGGCGGTTGTGACGGCGGAATATCAAACCGGCGGGCATGGGCGGCATGGGCGAGCGTGGATTGCGCCAAGAGGAAAAAATCTCTGTTTTAATGTTCTTTTGCCGGCTGAAAATTTGAAACCGGAATTTTACGCACCAACAACGCAAATCGCCGCCATAACACTGGCGAATATGCTCAGAAAAAACAGCATAGATGCAAAAATTAAATGGCCGAATGATATTTTAGTTAACAAATGCAAAATCTGCGGGATTATTTCGGAATTATTGTCCGATATTCCAAAAATATCGCTGGGCATTGGCCTTAACGTGAACACAGAAAAATCCGATTTTGCAGGCTTAAACAGCCCGGCTACCAGCATGTTCATTGAAAAAGGCAAAATTTTTGACAAAGAATCCCTTTTGCAAGAATTTCTAATGGATTTTAGAATGAATATTGAGAGTTTATGCGAAAAAGGATTGTTACCTTTTATTGAAGAGTGGCGAAGAATGGGTTGTTTTGTGGGGCATAAAGCGAGAATTGTAGAAGGAAGCTCAATTTTGGAAGGCATAATTGAAGCAGTTCAAAACGACGGCTCATTGCTTTTCAAAACAAAAAACGGCTTAAAAACCATTTGGAGCGGAGATTTGGAGGTATAGTAGGCGAGTTAATCAATAGCCATACTCGTAATATCTAAATTTTCTACCTTGCTTTCATGACTTTTGAAGAAATGTTCGCCTTGGCGAAAGACCGTAAAGAGAAAATGCCGGAAGGCAAGAATACAACCGAACTTTTTAAAAAAGGCTCGCACGGCATAGGCAAAAAACTGGTAGAAGAAGCTGCCGAATCTTGGATGGCGGCACGTTACGAAGGCAAAAACGCTCTCGCTTTGGAACTTTCGCAAACTCTTTACTATGTAGCATGCATGATGGCCGAAAACGAGCTTTCTCTGGAAGACGTTTATGAAAAGTTGTAAACCTTTATCGTTTTGAGCAAATCCTTATTTTGCTTTGGGGTTCCAATCGTAATCCTAACCCACTCCGGCATATCAAAACTGCCTAAATGCCTTATGATAATGCCTTTGCTCTCAAGCCAAGTCACAAACTCCTTTGCCTCCTTTCCTATTTTCACGCAAACGAAATTTGCTCCCGAAGGCAAAACCTCAAAACCAAAACTTTGCAAATTTTGTGTGAGTTTTTTGCGTTCATCGCTGTTGGTTTTCAAAGATTTTTCAACAAAGCGAACATCGTCAAGGGCTGCCATTGCCGCCATTTGCGCCGGATAATTTGAATTGAACGGCGGTTTTATCTTTTTCAATGCTTTTATAATTTGCTCCGAGGCAATTCCATAACCGACTCTCAAACCAGCAAGCCCATATAATTTGCTGAAAGTGCGAGTGCATAAAAGATTTGGAAATTGCTTAATCCATTTGTGCAAAGGCGGTTCGGCTTCATCGGTAAATTCCCTATAAGCCATGTCTAAAACAACTAGAGTTTCTTTTGGAACTCTTTTTAAAAAATCAAGAATCTTTCTATTTGAAAAATAAGTTCCGGTTGGGTTATTCGGGTTGCAGATAAAAATAATTTTTGCATCCTTAAAACCCAGCAAACTCTCAAGCGGGTAGTAAAAATTTTCAAGCGGAGAAGTTTTGTATTTCGCACCGGCTATTTTTGCAGTAGCACGGTAAAGTGAAAATGTGGAATTTGCCCCAACGGCATAGTCACTTTTGTTCAAATAAGCCCTAGCCGCCAAATCCAGAATTTCGTCTGAACCATTGCCTATAATCAAATTTTCCTCTTTGACTTTCCACTTCAAAGCAAGCCTTTTCACAAGCTCCGGTGCGGACATTCTGGGATATAAATGCAATTTGTCAACGCATTTTTTATAAGCTGTCGCCGCCATTGGGCTTGCCCCAAATGGATTTTCGTTGGAAGCAAGTTTAATTATGGGCAATGGTTTAGTTTTACGTAAAGGCCCAGTTTTGCGTAAAGATCTTTTACGTAAAGGCCCAATTTTGTATGAAACTCCAGTTTTATGCAAAAGTCTAATTTCATCAATGGACTTACCCGGAACATAGTCCGGAATGGAATTCAGTTCTTTGCGATAAACGAGCATTTGTGGAAGCTAGAAATTTATTTAGCCTCTTTCTCAGCACGTTTTTTCGCTTTGCTCCTTGCTGTTTCTCTAAACGGATGAATATTTTTCAAACTGACCATGCTTTTTCTTTTGCCGTTTTCGTCATAAATTTTTATGCCGTATCTATCAATGCTGCTCACAAATGCCTGAAGCGAAGAACGCAGGCTATCTATGTCATTTATTATATCTTTTTTATCTAAGAGAGCTACGGTAACAGGGCTGTTCTCAAATTGGGTCAAAATCCCGTTTAGGTCTTCTATTGCACCGTTAATTTTTAATATAATATCTTCAATCGCTGTTATGCCGTTTTGCGCCTGTTCTCTTACCGTATGTAGAGAAGCATCTATTTTAATGCTTGCATCCGATATTTGCTCTGCATAATCACTGACTTTGTTCAACGCTCCGATAGTTTGTTTTTCAACAGAACTTACCACAACCGATAGCTCGACTATCAAATCTTCGCATGTTCTCACAATATCTTCTATTTTCTCTTTCAAAGGAGAATTCTTTTCATCACCCGTTTGCAAAACGCGAATAAACTCCACAATCGTGGCAACCTGCTGTTTTGCCACATTGCTCAAAGCCAACACCTCTGCAAGGCCAAGTTCAAATTCTCCGTCAAAAACATAATCCTCCGATGCAAGCTCTCCGTCTTTACCCGGTTCTATGACAATAAATCGGCTGCCCATGATATTCGGGCTAATATTTTTGAATTTGGAATCTTTGCGAAAAACGCGAGGTTCATCCAAGTCTATTTCAACCAAAGCTCTTTCATTAACCCTTGTGATAGAGGCTACATTGCCTACTTTAAACCCCCTTATCAGAACAACATCTTCATTTTGCAAAGCTCCCATTTCGTGGAATTGCACAAAGACGGTATTGCGTGCTCTTTTTTCATTTAGCCACATCGCTATTGCTACGTATGCAATTAGCAACAATGCAACGGTTATTGTTGCAACGCCTATGATTTTATCTCTATTCATTTTTTCTCTTTGCCAGAAGCACTGCACTTACCATCGCAGAAAGCAGAATAAAACCGGTGAGTTCAAAGAGAATAAAATAACCGCCACCGACGTTTTTGAGCGCATAACTTCTGGAGCTTGTATCAAACAGATGCTCGGAAACCGCAGCAACGCTTCCGTTTATGGCAGTCGGATTCTCTTGCAAATCAACATTATAAATAGCGGCAACTAAAAGCAAGGCTCCCGCAAAAACAGCTAAAATAGAATATGCACCCAACCTATCCATTCTCGGCAACCTTGTATCCTTTGCTCCGTTAAGCACCATAATCACAAACACAATAAGCATCATAACCGCGCCGGCGTAAACCAAAATTTGCAAAACACCTAAAAATGTGCTATGAACAAGGGAATAAATACCCGCAAGCGAAAGCATATTGAGCACAAGGGCCATTGCTCCGTTTATCGGATGCTTTGAAATCAGCAAGGCTATTGCGCTAATCACGCAAATTGTAGCAAACAGAAAAAAACAAACCGTTGAAAACATAAGCCATCGTTAAATATAGTAAATGCTGATTAACTCGCTTGGGTATAGGGATTACCGGACATAAAACGCATAATTTTGCAAATAATTGAGGTTTTTCCATACCCCATACCCTATACCCCAAACCCAAACATTGAGTTAATCATTACTTACTATACTTATTTTCCCGATTATGCAGCATGAAATGTTGAAATCCCCTAAATCCTAAAAATCGGGGGTATCGGGGTTCTGACAATAAAAGCATAGGCAGGAACGCTGAGATGGCAAGCAGAAGCCCGGCATTGAACGGTTACAACTTCCCACACTTGAACATCACAGAAATCAATATCCCGCCGTAAATGATTTGGCATGGGTTGGGGGTGGTGCGTATTCCGCCGATGATGACGATGGAGAGGATGAAGATAGATTCGTTAACACAAACGAATAAAATCACTCGGTGTTACAGCGATAACCGGAGAATTTTCAAAATCCTCAACATTCCTTGTAATGATGTAATCGGCTTCATTTCGGCTTGCTATTGCAGATATAACCGAATCTTCAAAATCCGGCATATCTAAATCTTTTGCCATAAAAATATCTTTAGGAGTTGTACCTACGAGTAATAGTATTTTTAAAATGCCGAAAATTGAATTTAAAGATTTTTCTTTGTCTTTTCGTTCTTTATTCACTATGTAATAAATATCGGTAATTGCACTTGCTCCTATTATTCCATTCGCAGATTTATTCGCTACCTTCGCAAGAGCTTCAAAAGAAGCTCTAAAAAAAGGCTCTCTTTTCAGCAAAACATCTACAACAACATTCGTATCAAAATATGCTATCACTGTCTTGTCAAACGCTCCTCTTTTGCAAATTTTTCTGCTAAATTCGGATTTTCGGAATGTACAATTCCAATCAAATCTTCAAGAGCAGACATTCTTTCCTTAACTGTAAAATTCTCTGGGATAATACTTTGAATTTCTTTTTTATGAACTATAGAATATTCCAGAAATGTTATTACAACATCACATTCCTCTTGCACAGGTATAGGGTCTGTAGCCATAACCTTCTTTCCGTCAAAAATTCCTTTTACCGCATACATAAAAACCTCTTATTTATGGAAATATATAAAATTAATTTCCCTGCGTACCAAGTTCCAAGGCTGCCGAAATATCACAAAAATCAATATCCCGCCGTGAATGATTTTTTTGGTTTGCATAACCACTTCGTCGGGCACGGTAATGCCGTATTTGTCTTCGATTGACATCAAAATTTCCACCACGTCCAAACTGTCGGCGTTTAAATCTTCTTTGATTCGTTTATCGGGCGTTAAATCCGCCGCTTTTTTATTTAACTGCTTTGCAAGCATGGCCAAAATTTCTTCACTTTTTTCCATACTTAAACTATACCACAATAAAAAAATCCGTCGACACTTTGAACGGATTTTCCATGATTATAATTACAATATTTCCTTCATGATGAGGCTGCCCGCCGGAAGAAAGCTTTTCGCCGAGCTGGCTGGCCAGACCGCAGCCACTCTGGAAACGCCGGCCAATGCCGTGATATACGGAGACAGGGCGCTGTACATACAGAAAGCGGAAGTCTTGCTGTACGGAAAGCACAAGGCCTTCGCATATGTATGCTGCGACATAGCGCGGAAGGCAAGCGAAACGATAAAATGCCTCAGGGAGGCGGAAGACGACTGCCTGACGGAAGAGCAGACACGGACGGCGCTCAGACGAAAAGGCGTTTTCGCTATAATATCCTCCAAAGACGTTCCTGCAAAAAAAGTCCTGCCGATGTACTATTTGAGGCAGTATGCGGAAAATATGTTCAAAATAAGCAAGAGCAATGCGGACATCCTGCCGCTGAGGGTGCATTCGGAACGGACCCTGAGAGGATGCCTGTTCATCAATTTCCTGTCCGTGGTGATTTACAAAAACATGCGAAGCATGATGCCGAAAAAAATCAATCTGGAGGATGCTCTTATGCAAATGAAAAACATGCATTGCAAAGTCTTTGAGGATAATAATGTAATTCCTTCCGAACCTAACAAAAAACAAAAGGACATTTTAAACGCTATTAACAATACGGTAGGTAGGTTTTAGGGAATTTAGGATAATTCCTCGCTTGGGCGAGGTGGCAAGCCAATTGTATGCAAAATATTTTTGCTGGCTTGACGGAGTGGGACTAGCAGCCCTCCTTGGAGGGCAATTTTCAAATTATCAATCATTGTATTTCGCTATATGTATTTTACAGAACACTAGAAAGTCGATTTTTACCGGACAGCTGATGACTTTTTATTTCTCCGTTTTTTAGAGGAAATTATTTTTTACCGGACAACAGTGTTACTTACTATAGTAAACGCTGATTTATTCGCTTGGGGAGTGGCTAGTAGGGA
>LIUH01000021.1:30987-50619 GCA_001462225.1 Fibrobacteria bacterium GUT31
TAGTAGGGAGTGGGGAGTGGAAAAAACATGAATTTAAGCGTTTTTCTACTCCCCACTCCCTACTCCCTAAAATCAGTTAATCATCACTTACTATATTTAAGTATGCAAGAATCCTACATTCAAAATCTATTCGCAGAACGCATCGGCGGGAGTAAATTCGGCAAAGATACCGTTCTTTACAAATTTGAGAAAATTAAAAGAGCACGCAGAGAAGCGCAGGCTAGGCGGCCGGATTTTCCCATAATAGACATGGGAGTCGGCGAGCCGGACTGGATGGCAGACGGCCTTGTTATAGACCGCCTGCACAAGGAAGCTCTTAAATGGGAAAACCGCGATTACGCAGACAACGGCATAGACGCGTTCAAGCTGGCAGCGGCGGCATACCTTGAAAAAGTTTACGGTGTAAAGGATATAAACCCGAGCACGGAGATAAATCATTCTATCGGTTCAAAACCCGCCCTTGCGATGATGGCTCAGGCATTTATAAACCCCGGCGATATTTGCCTAATTACCGTACCCGGCTATCCCATTATAGGAACAATGACAAGCTGGCTCGGTGGCACGGTGCATAAACTGCCGCTCACGGCGGAGAATAACTTTTTGCCGGATTTATCAAAAATCCCGGCGAACATTTTGGAAAAAGCAAAGCTCCTCTACATAAATTACCCGAATAATCCGACTGGTGCGGTTGCAACAAAAGAATTCTTTGAACAGGTAATTGAATTTGCAAAAAAGAACAGCCTAATAGTTGTTCAGGATGCCGCCTACGCAGCATTGACCTTTGACGATTGCAAACCCCTCTCTTTTTTGAGCTTAGAAGGCGCAAAGGATGTTGGCGTGGAAATACATTCCCTTTCAAAAGCCTTTAATATGACCGGTTGGCGTTTGGGTTTTGTTGCGGGCAACGAAAAGATTGTCAAGGCCTTTGCCACCGTTAAGGACAACAACGATTCCGGCCAGTTCAAAGCCATACAGCTTGCGGGTTGCGAAGCACTTGCTCACACGGAAATCACCGAAAAAACCGCGCAAAAATATTCCCGCCGCCATAACCTGCTTGCAGAAGCATTAAATTCCGTGGGCTTCAAAGCCACCAAGCCCAAAGCCTCTTTTTACCTCTATTGCCGAATCCCAAAGAGCATCAAGGGGGGTCCCGAATTTGCAAACGCAGAGGAATTTTCCCAGTGGCTGATTCTTGAACACAGCATTTCCACCGTCCCTTGGGACGATGCCGGTTCCTTTGCACGCTTTAGCGTCACATACAAAGCGGATAGCGAAAAAGAGGAATTGGAAATTATGGAAGAGATAAAACGCAGACTTAGCAAAGTTGAATTTGTGTTTGGATAAGTTTTCTATATTCCCGCCATGAGCAATATCCCTATTAATGTCACCGTCAGGCACCTTGATGAGCCTGCATCAAAATTTCAGCCCGTTATTCAAAACGAAGTCGGCAAATTGGAAACTTATTTTAGCAACGTCACCGATTTTTCCGTGATAGTGGAAGGTATTTCCAAAATTGCAAACGGCGTTGAGCTTAAACGCAAGGTAGAAATAACAGCATCCGTAAAAGGCAACGCGCTTGTCGCAACGGCAGAAGAAGAAAATTTCGGCAAGGCTTTGGATATGGCTATTTCTAAAATAAAAGCACAGCTTTCGAAGCGTCATGAGAAAGTGAGCGAACACAAAGGCATTCCGACAGCCGAAGTAGTTAAATAAAATGCAGTGCGAGCATTTCAGGGCCTCATCCGGTGCCGTGAGTGTGCGTGTTTGCAACGATGTTTTTGAACGGCTTTTGCACAGTGCGATAAAGCCGGAACAAGAGAGAGGCTGGTTCAGGCCACAAAAGATATCCGGTGTTGTTTTCGCTTTCGGTACCGGTTTGGGGTATCATTTGGAATTCCTAAATGATTTGCCGCCGGGTGAGGTTCAGATTGTTGTTCTCTGCGATGCCTTCTCTGAAAATCTCAAAGTTGTGAAAGAAAAATTAACCGGTTTGCCGGTTGTGTTGTTCAATGAAGATCTCTCGCCATTCACAGACATTTTCAAAAACAACCCTGTAACGGTAATTCGCCACCCCGCAGCAGCAAGGTATTGCGAAGGCGAGGCGGAAAATACGTTGCGAATAATCATGGGAATGTGTAGGGGCGTTGCGCGCAACGCCCCTACGCCCATTGCCCTGCCCTTTGGCACTCATTTTTTGCAACAGGAAATTTTAAATGCCCTAAAGGACCTGAACCTTCCGTGCATAACCCTCCCGCAAGAGAGTGAAAACCCTGCTGCGCTGGAATCGCACCTTATGGAACAATTCCAAAAAGATACGCCTCGCCTTGTTCTTTGCGTAAATGCAAAAGGAATAGACCCGGAAGGGATTTTGCTGAATGTTTGCCGCAGATTTTCTGTGCCTGTGCATATATGGTTTGTTGATGATCCGCGCTCCATAGCTTGTTTGCTGAACAAATCGCAGTGCGAAAACATATTCGCATGGACCTGGGAACGAGCTTATATCCCTTGGCTAAAAGAAAAAGGGTTTGCAGGTGCTAAGTGGTTGCCGCTTGCAGGTGATTCGCATTTGTTTTATCCGCAGAATAAAAAACCGATTTACAATTTGATGTTCACCGGCTCTGCGATGGCAGGTGATTTTCTGGATGAAATCTGGAGGCATGTTCAATACGATAGGGAAGAGGCTTTGCCCATAGCGCAAAATGCGGCATTTCAAATTTTAACCGGAAAAATGAGTGCGGAACAGGTGCCGGGCGACACAAAGGATGAAGCGTGGTTTGCAAGTTATTGCATTCATTTGGCGAGTAGCGAAAAGCGGCGTTTGTGCTTGATGCCTTTGCTGGATTTGGGTCTGCAATTTGCCGGTGACGTAAATGGGTGGAGGGCGATGTTCGGCAGCGGCGTAAAGACATTGCCGGACATAGACTATCGCAAGGGCTTATGCCCGCATTATTCGCTTGGGAATATTCACATAAACATAACCAGTTGCCAAATGCCCGCCGCAGTTAATCAAAGGGTTTTTGATATTCCCCTTTGCGAGCGTTTTGTCATTAGCGATTCTCAAAGCGATTTGTTCGAACTGTTTCCGAAAAATGCCGTTTGCGCCGCCGATTCCCCGGAGGAATATGCGGAACTGGCCAAATTTTATTTAAAAAACCCAAGCGCAAAAAACGAGATTATAAAAAATGCAAAGGAACATATTTTAAAAGAGCATTTATATAGGGAAAGGGTGAAAAAAATTATCGTAGTCGCTGATTAAGCCCCATTTGCCACGATATGCAACGCCCAATATCCGCTTTACTACATTTGAGGGTGATATGTCTTCGTTTGAAACTAAAATTGCCGAGCTTGCGGAACAAACCGGCCACTGGACAAAAACAGAAGCTCTCTCCCTGCTCGCAATTCCTCCCGACCCCTCTTGCGGAGACTGGAGCCTGCCATGCTTTACGCTTGCGAAAAAATTGCGTAAAGCCCCAAAAACAATAGCAGAAGAATTAGCCGCAAAATTCTCCGCTCCGCAAGGCTTTGAAAAAACCGAGGCTCTCAACGGCTATTGGAATTTTTACGCAGACAAAAAATCAATGATAGAAACCGTTTTAGGCGGCATAAAAGAACACGGACTTAAATTCGGATTTGCACCGCTAAAAAATAAAACCGTTGTAATTGATTACAGCTCCCCAAACATAGGAAAAGAATTAGCCTTTCACCACTTGCGCAGCACCATGCTCGGCAACAGCCTTGCAAAAATCCATAAAGCAAACGGATACAAGGTTGAACGAATAAACCACCTCGGAGATTGGGGAACGCAGTTCGGCAAACTGATTGTGATGTACTTGAGGGAAAATTTGCCGACAGACGAGCAAACACTTTCCGGCTTAACCGTAAAGGAACTAAACAAACTCTATGCCTCATTTTCAAAAATGAGCAAAGAAGAACCCGAACTGGAAAATCAAGCACGAGACGCTTTTGCAAAACTTGAAAAAGGCGATGAATTTTACCGTAAATTATGGGCTGCATTCAAAGAGGCAACACTAAAGGAACTGACACGCATTTATAAAATAATGGATGTTGATTTTGACCATTACACCGGCGAATCTTTTTTTGAAGATAAAATTCCCGCGGTTGTTGAAGAACTGGAAAAAAAGAATTTGCTGGTGAACAGCCAAGAACGCGACGTTGTGCTTTTGGAGGAATTGGATTTGCCCCCCTGCCTCATTAAAAAAAGCGATGGCAGCACACTTTACGCAACACGGGATTTGGCGGCGGCCTTTTATCGCAAAAAAGAATTCGATTTTGACAAATGCCTCTACGTTGTTGACAACGGGCAGGCTTTGCACTTTAAGCAGGTGTTCGCTGTGTTAGGCAAAATGGGCTATGAGTGGAGCGAGGACTGCGAGCATATTCCTTTTGGATTGATACTCCACAAAAACGAAGAAGGCAAGTGGGAAAAAGGCAAAACCAGAACCGGAACCGCAAGCCTTTTAAGAGATGTAATTGAAGCGGCTTCCGCAAAAATTCTGGATGTTGTAAACAAAAAAAATCCAGAACTTAAAAACAAAGAGGAAATTGCAACAAAAATAGGCATCGGAGCCATAGTGTTTAACGACTTGAAAAACCGACGCTTAATGGACGTTAAATTTGACTGGGACGCAGCCCTCAGTTTTGAAGGAGCCACGGGTCCTTACGTTCAGAACGCACATGTTCGCTTTTGCAGCATTTTAAGAAAAAGCGACAAAAACGCCCCCGAACTCGCATTCAAAAGCGAGGAACTCTTGGACCAAAACTCTTATGATCTAATAAAAATTCTCTCTCGCAAGGGGGAAAAAATAAACGTTGCTTGTGAAAACAAAGAACCTTATATACTAGCTCAATATTCACTGGAGCTTGCAGAGGCGGCCCATAGATTTATCCATAATAACAGAGTTCTTGGGAGCGCAGAGGAAGATTCCCGTTTGTCTTTGGTTTATTGTACCCAGCAAATTTTAGAAAGTGTTCTGGATTTGCTGGGCATTGCTCCTATAAGAGAGATGTAAACTTATCTGCGACTGTTAAACCCACCCTGACGCTGCGGACGCTGTTCGCGTGGCTGCGACTCATTAACGCGGAGCGGTCTGTTGCCCACGTTTTTACCATTTAAAGCCTGAATGGCTTTGTCTGCCGCTTCATCGTCCATTTCCACAAAACCAAAACCTTTGCTGCGGTTGGTTTCACGGTCAACGACAATTTTAGCGCTTTTAACCTCGCCGAATTCGGTGAATAACTCACCTAGTTGCTCGTTTCCGAAAGCGAATGGGAGATTGCCCACATAGATGCTCTTGCTCATATTGATCCTATAAATTAAACCGTTGGTAAATATAGAAAATGCTGATTAACTTTAAAACTATCGCTTGACGTTAATCAAAGAAGCTTCTATGGAACCTATGGCTATTTTGCTTTTCATAAGCACAGGGAGCCGCTCTTCATCGTCTGTGACCCAGATGGTGAGCTTGCCTTTTGCCTTAAATAGGCCGTCTCCTAGCAGAAGAGGCTCTATTACTAGGCAGCTCTTTTTGCCAAAGGCTGTTTCTATCGTTTCCCTTTTATGGCATATAACCTTAAGCTTATACTTTATTTTACCGCTAATGGCATTGAAATAAGCCGTATCCCCAGGCTTTAGCTTGAAGGTTCTCGCTAAATAAAAAGCCGAAAGTATGCACCGTTCACCGCCATCCAGCGTGATTGTGGTATCTATTGCATGTTTGAGTTTTGATTTTGAATACGCCGTATCGCGTATTGTTGCCTTTTTTTCGTTGAAATCATAGATAGTAAGGACGTTTCTCCTATAGGAGCCTTCGTTGATTTTTTGGTTAAAGACTTTAGGGAGCAAGCTATCTGCGGTTACCGTTGATTTTATTGTGTCTTCAACAGTGAGTACGTTAAAAAAGCTGTGGTTCCATGCTCTGGAGGTTATTTCCAACTCGTTTTCATTTTTTGTTTTCCCAATATGCAACCTAGCATTGCCGGCTGATATAAATCCCCAGCTTATTTTGTAATCCAAAGTTTCTCCGATAAAAGGATATGAGGAATAAGAAAGAGAAAAAAATAAGAGACATGCGAGAATAAACTTCATAAAACACTCTCCGCTAATCTTTCCAATGCGTCTGCGCACGCACTTGCATAATTGCCGGGTTTTCCGCTTGCTTGCCACGCATAGCTAAGCCCGCTGGAACTGTTCAAAACATGGATGTTTCTCTTGAACCCACCCTCACGTAGCGCATTCATAACCTCCCTTGCATCTCCGCCTTGGCCACCCGGGACGCCTGGGATAGAGACTCCCGGAATTAAAAACGGAATTTCCTTTTTTTGCTTTGAGAAAAAATTTGCAATCTCCGCTAAATCGTGTGTATTTGTAGCGCCGACAACCGCACCTACCGAGCCGTTATCCCATTCGATAATTTTTTGCGATACCGCAGCTACAAGCTCCGGCGTCTGAAAATCCTCCGCACCTTTGTTTGAAGTGCGAAGCAAAACGTAAACTCCGTTTTCCTCCCTTAAAAAAGGCTTAACGCAGTCGCTGCCCATCAAGGGGTTAACGGTCACGGCATTTGCGCCGTAAATATCAAAGGCGGCTTTTGAATAAGCCTCGCTTGACTTTCCTATATCTCCGCGCTTTGCATCCAGTATCACAAGCATCCCCTCTTTGCGGTATGTTGCGATTATCTCCGCTAAAACCTGCATAGCTCCTATGCTCACGCATTCATAATATGCGCTGTTCGGCTTGACCACAGCAGGCATGGCGTTTCGCTTCAAAAATTCCTCTAAAATGTCAAAATAAAACTTGCGAATTTTATCTTCCGATGTTGCGGCTTCTGCCGGAATCAACGAGAGAACAGGGTCTAGCCCAAAGCAAACAGGATTTTTGCAAGCTGCTATGCGAGACTCTAAAAGGGCGGTGAAGGGCATTGTAAAAATAATTTAGAAAACGCAGAACTATATTTTTCTACATTTCTTTTTTCCCATGCGTATAATACCCCTTTTTTTATTGCTGGCAATTGGTTTTTCTTCAGCTAAGGAGAATGTGCAAGCAGACCTTGCTGCACAGCAACGTACCCTTGATTCTTTGACTCGGGCAGTTGAGGCTTTGAAAAAAATCAAACTGGAAAAAGCAAACCAATTGGAAAAGGCAGAGGCTATTCGTTGGCAAAATCGCTATATACAAAATCAGGCAAATACGGAATATCAAAATGAAACCCGCATTTTGGAAGGCCGATATACAAAGGACTCCGATAACATATCCCGCACGGCAACGGAGCTTGGCGCACTTCGCAATTTAGCGACGGAACAAAAGGAAAAAGCCGAGGCTGCTAAAAACGGTTTGGATAATTTTTATCTATTGGTTAAACAAGCCGTGGATAAAAGCATAGAGGAAATTCCGCAGGATTTTCCGGCGAAAATGGAGGAGCGTTTGCTCGGTTTTGCAAATAATCAACCGACCATTGAAACTTATTTCAATGACAAATTTGCGCGGCTTGCATTGACTCAAACCCAAGAGCTAATTACAAAAGATTCCCGCCGTCTGCGGCTCGGCACGGTATTCTTCGCAGATGCGGCTCAAGGGCAAAGCGAAGATGTTCAGGCTGTTTTGCGTACAGGTTCTCTCACGGGAAAAATTTTTGAATGGCGTTCCGCTCTTTCAAAAGACCTCTCTGCGGGAATTAAGCAAACCATTTTAAATGCGCAACAGGGAGCGGATTCCGCATGGATTCCCATAGATGTTTTGCAGACAAAATCCGTTATAGGAGCGAGCAGTGTTGTGGAGCAAACTTATTTGCAAAAATTTTTAGAATGGTTTAAAGCGGGCGGCATAGTGATGTACCCTTTGGCGTTGGTTGCCTTTGCCGCATTGCTCATAGCTTTGGAACGCTCCTTTGTACTGTGGAAACGCGGGCATATATCAAAAACATTCACAGGCAAATTGCAATCATTAATAAAAAACAATCAAATTTCGGATGCGAAAATTTTATGCAAAAAGCAAAAGACCTGCCTAGGTAAAATTTTAGGATCAATCGTGGAAAATTCCGCAAATAAAAAAGACCTCGCGCAAAAATCCTTGCAAGAGATATTGCTCTCCGAGCAGTCTAAACTTGAAAAACGCATGGGATTTTTAGCCGCGCTGGGGACCGTAGCCCCTTTGCTGGGGCTTTTAGGAACGGTTACCGGAATGATTTTGCTGTTTCAGGTTATAACTCAAGCCGGCACAAATGATGCGAGAATTTTAGCCGGCGGTATTTCAGAGGCTTTGATAACAACCGAAACGGGTTTAATAATAGCCATACCTATTATGCTTCTTCACGGTAAATTGAGCGAAACTCTTGATTATGTAACCACGGAAATTAGGGTCCATAGTTTGGCTCTTTTAAATATGCTATGGAAGGAAGAAAGCCTTGGATAGGCCGACTTCCAAACAGCAACTCGGGCAGTTCTATACGAAGAATACAGATTATATATTGCAAGGGTTGAGCAAATTCATTAGAGACAAAAATATAACAGACCCCTTTGCCGGGGCAGGCGATTTGTTAAAATGGGCTAAGGCAGGCAGAGCTGGTTCGGTTGTAGGTTACGATGTAGATAAAACAAAAAGCGACAATACATTGATTTTTTACAATGACAGCTTGCAAAATCCCAAAAAATATGAATTTGTCTTAACAAATCCGCCCTATCTTTATCAAAATAAAATGACGGATAAAACTTTATTGCAAAATAGCAAGCATACGGATCTTTACCAGCTTTCCCTCGAAAAAATTATGAACAGCGAAGAAGGAATAGTGATTGTTCCGATAAATTTTTTATCTGCCGAAAATTCAAAATACATTAGAGAATTATTTTTGGCAAAATTTGAAATTAAAAAAGCGAACTATTTTTCCGTGCGGGTTTTTGAAGATACAACTTACAATGTAATAGCTTTTTATTATAGAAAAAAGAAAATTTTAGCGAGTAAAATGAACGTAAATTTTACAATTTATCCGCAAAAAAAATATTCCAAGATAACTTTATATCAAAGATACAACTGGCAAATAGGCGGTGAATTTTTAGCAGAGATAAATGCTTATGCTAATAAACTTCGCATTAGCCGCTTGGAAGAAGATGATTTGCAAGAAGGTAGCTACACTATAAGAGCCGCATATAATAACTTGGATAAAGTAAAAGAATTCAAAGTAAACGGTGATGCCTTGTCAAAGCTCAGAAAAAATATAGTAGTGTTGAAAGCAATAGATTCGGGTTCTGAGAAAGGAAATATTTGTTTGGATGATATTAGGAAATATAATTTGGATGCCTTAATCAGCATCAAAACTTCAAGACACCAAATACAACTGCTATTTCCGGAAACGGTTAGCGTAGAAGAACAAGAAAAAATAATAGAATTATTTAACAAAGAAATTGAAGATAAACGAAACCGTTATCATTCTTTATTCATGACAAATTATAGAGACAACGATAGAAAAAGAATATCGTTTGGTTTTGCATACAATTTGGTAAACTACTTGTATTTCAGCAAACTTAACCTGATTAATCCGAAATAACGGATTCGACAACTGCATCCGTAGCCTGAGTTGCTGCATCCATGCCTAAATCTTTGAGCAGATCCGCTAGGCCACCGGCATCCGCAGGCAACTCTTTTACGCAACCTACAGTCAAACCGACATCTGTGGTTTTGTTATTGCCGGGGCAAGTAAATTTTATTTTGCAAAGAGCTTCAACTTTTGCCTTTGATACTACTAAATCTTTCGGAAAACTCTGTGCGCTAAAATTCTTCTTGGTATTCGGCAATTCGATAATTTCATTGCGACATTTATCGGAGACCGTGGGAGTTTTGGCAAAACCGCAAACCGCAACGACAGCCAAGACAGAGCAACTATTTGCAACTATTGAGAGGATTTTATTCATAATGAACTCCTTTGTTGGGGATAAATATAGTAAATGCTAAATTTTAAATTTCACAATGGCTTCCTTTAATTTCAGAGACATTTTCTGAAGCTCTCTAGCCGATTGGTTTACCCGTGCTGCACCTTGAGCGCTTGTTTTTGCCGTGCCGTTCATATTCACAATGTTACGGCTAACATCCCCTGCACCCCTAGCCGCCTCGCTTGCATTGTGGCTCACATTGTTTGCACCCTTGGCTACTTCGCCTATGGCACCGGCTACGCGTTTTGCGCCGGTATTCGCTTGAGATACATTGTGAGCTATATCATTGCTGGCTGTGTGTTGCTGGTTTACGTGCCCGGCTATGTCTTCTACGGATTGGTTTATTTTATCTATTATGTCCGAAACATCGCTGATAACGTTAACCGCATTGCTTGTGCCGCTCTGAATATCCTCTATGCGGCGGCTAATGTCGTCTGCGCTTGATGCGCTCTGATTTGCCAACTCCTTGATTTCTCCGGCCACAACAGCAAAGCCCTTTCCGGCCTCACCCGCAGATGCCGCCTCAATGGTAGCATTCAATGCCAAAAGGTTGGTTTTGTCCGCTATCTTTTTTATGACATCGGTTACATGCCCTATTTCTTTTGCCGCAGAGCCCAGCTTGTTCATGGCGTTTGTCGCTTCCGATGCCTTGCCTGTTGCCTGTGATGCAATCTGGCGGACTTCGCCGGTATTGTTCGCTATTTGTCTTATGCTTGCACTCATCTCTTCAACGGCAGAGGCTATTGTGTTCATATTTACGGACATTTGCTCGGCTGTGCCTGCAACCTCGTTTGCGTTTTCGCTTGCTTGCTCTGCCCCGCTCGCCATCGCTTTTATATTGATAGCCATTTGCTCGGTGGTGTTAGCTACAATATTGGACTGCTTCACCGTATCTTCCGAGGATGCGGACAACTGGTCGGAAACCGTAGAAAGCTCGCCGGCTGCAGAAGTGAGCGTATTTGTAACCGACTGGGCTTCAGCAATGGGAAGTCTGAACTCTTCTATGAGATAGTTGACGGAATCTGCAATATCTCCGATTTCATCTTTGGAATGCTCGGGAATTCTCTGAGTCATATCCCAGTTGTTTGATATTTTCTTTAGGGTCTCCACTATTTTTATCAGAGGTTTGAACAATGAGTGCATGAATGCGTTGAAAATTATAAAGATCAGAGCAATTACCGCCATCATCACCGCAAAAACCACAGTCATATTGTTACCTAGATAATCATTCATGCTTAGGGGCTGAATCATCACTATGTACCAGCCGATAGAGGGTATTGTGCCTACGGTAACCACACTGCCCGGAATGACGAAAGTTTGCATACTATCTTGCGAAAGATTTTTGGCACGATCCAGTATTTCCGTTCCGGTTTTGCCGAGAACTTCACCCATAAGCGCTTTTTTTGTCACAAGATTCACGTCACGTGCGCCAGTAATTTCTCCTGCGCTGTTGAAGAGGTACAAATCCGCATCTCCATAATAGCTTTGGTATATGGATTCCGTAAAAGTTGTTAAATTTATGCCGGTCCCGAGTATTCCGATTGGTTTATTATTGTTCTTGCTGTCAAAAACCGGAGCATTTATCCACAGCATTATCTTTTTCAAATCGGGGTTATAATTAATGTTGAAATTGAATACTTTAGTTTCGTACATAGTCATTTTATACCAGTAATTGCCGGGGTCTTCGGTATTAACCGTAAAGGAGTAGGCATCGTCCGAGTAAAATTTCTTGTCTATGTCGTTTACCCAGAACACGGTATTTCCGGCAAAGGCCCTACGGTATCCGGCTATTTCTTCAAAAGCGATTTTTTCCAGTTCCGGGTCCGTCGGATTCACAAAGTAACGCTGTATCAGCGGCGAACCGGCCATTTTAATGGCGATTGCAATTTCGCTTTGCACCGATGATTCCAGTTTCATCTTTTTGAGTTCTATAGTCTGTTGCAATTCCTGTGCTTTGCCTGAACGGACAATATCCCGCATTGCAAGGTTAAAAGCCGTGCTGCCGGCAATGAACATTACCAAAAATAACACAATTGAGAATCCCAGGAGCTTGCGCCTTATGGAAGTACGTTTTGCCATATTTAAACCTCTTGTACAAATCTTTATATAAAGTAGTAAAATGTGTCACTGAAAATTCTGCAACTCTTGTAGAATGCCGAATAAATTATTCCCTATTCCGTATCTCTTTTCAATGTTGTCGTAGAAGTAACGCAGGTCTTTTTCTGTGTCTTGGTTTAGCTCGTCTATGTTAGAAAGCAAACGATGAACTATCACGTCGAATTTGCTTTCGTTTGCAAAAGTTTGCATTCTTCTGTTTGTTTCCAAATGGCTTATTATGTACTTAACGCTTGAAATTTGCTCTTCCAAAAAGTAAACCAGCACAATTTCTTCTTGTAAAATTCCCCAGCGATGATCCTGGGAATAAGGCTCTATTTTTTCGGATTTGTTGCAAGCTACGGCAGCCTTTGCATAAGAGAGGCATATATTCAAAAGCTCTTCAAACTCGTAAAGCTCCAGCAACAACTCCTGCTCGCTCGGCGATTCTCCCGAATCCACGGCCTTTTTTATCTTTCTGAACTGGTAGTTGGATTTTTCGTAGTACAGGTTACGCATTTGGCGGTTATAGGTGCGGTTGCGCATAACCTGCTGCGAGGGGGGAACGTGAATTTTAACCGTAGTTTTCATGATACCGTCACTTTGCGAATTCCGGCAACCGTTTGCAGCGATTGCTCGATGTTCTTTATTTGGGCGGAATTAAAAGCAAGTAAATCAACCCTGCCGTTAACACGCCCTTCCTTACTCTCAAAGATAGTTTTTTTTACAAGCGCATTATGCCTTGCAATGGCGTTGAAAATATCCTTTTCTATTGCCACCCTGTCCGTAGCTTCTACCCGTAAAACGCATTTTTGCTCTCGTTCGGCGGATTCCGGTTCCTCCCATTGCAAAGCGAGCCGCTGATCCTGCGGAATTTTGCTCAAAATTTTGCAATCTTCCTTATGAATCTCTATTCCCTTGCCGCTTTTCAAAATTCCCTTTACCGTATCTCCCGGAAGCGGGTTGCAGCATGAGGCGTAGTTCAGCAAAAATCTTTCGTTGTAGCCTATGCTTATAGGGCTATCTTCGCTGGAACTGAATACATTGAATAGCTTGAGTTTTGACCAGACATAAGAGTGGTCCGAATATTGTTTCAAAAAAGAGAAAATATCTTTTAGGGGAATTTCGCCTTTGCCCAGGTTCTCGTAAAAGGCACCTATGTTTTGCACTTTAAAGGCTTTGCAAATCTCGGAATCATATGGGAAATTTACACTTGATATTCTCAAATTTTGCAATTCCTTTTGCCAGATTTTTTTTCCTAAAAACACGGATTGTGTTGTAATGGCTTTTCGCAGCCAGTGCCTTATGGCGGTTTGAGCTTTTTGAGTTTTGGCCATGGAAAGCCATGTTTCCTGCGGTTCTTGAGAATTGCTTTGTAAAATTTGAATTGTTTCGCCGATGGGAATATAGGTGTCTATGGCTAATACCTTGCCTGCGACTCGTGCCCCCAAACAATGCAACCCCAAATCCGTATGCACGGCAAAGGCAAAATCCAGAATGGTAGCTCCCAACGGCAAGGTGATTTTTTTCCCTTGCGGTGTCCATGCGTAAGAATCTTCGGGCAAAAGGCTTTCATGCAAAAAGCCTAAAAATTCCGTTGAGTTTGAAATTTCATTTTGCATTGTGGTTATTTTGTTCACCCAATCCATATTTTTTTCAAGCTCTTCCTTTTTCAAATTAAATTTGTATGCCCAATGTGCTGCCATGCCGTATTCTGCGGTTTCGTTCATGTCTTTGGTTCTTATTTGAACTTCAACGAGTTTTCCCTGGGGACCTATTACCGTTGTGTGCAGGCTTTGATAGAGATTTGGTTTCGGAACGGCTATATAATCTTTGAAACGGCTATACAAGGGCATCCACAAATTATGCAAATAACCCAGAGCCATGTAGCAGTCAGCTATTTGATTTACAATAATCCTTATGGCGAAAATATCGTAAAGTTCGTCTATTTTGCAACCTCTGGCTTTCATCTTTTCGTGTATGCTGTAAATGTGCTTGGAACGGCCTTTTATGTCGCAGTCCAGTTGCTCCAAATTCATTTTTATGTTCAGCGGAAAAATTATGGATTGTATGTATTCTTCTCTTTCTTTGCTGGTCAGTTCCAGATGTTCTTCTATTGCGGTGTATTCGTCCGGGTTCAGGTACTTAAATGCTAGGTCTTCCAGTTCGAATTTGAATGAGTAAAGCCCAAGGCGGTGGGCGAGTGGGGCGTAAAAATCCAAAGTTTCCTTGCTTATGGCTTTTTGCCTCTCCGGAGCAAGGTATTGCAGGGTGTGCATATTATCCAAGCGATCTGCGAGTTTTATAGCTATAATTTGCGGACGTTTTGAAACGTATGCTAAAAATTTCTTGAAAGTTTCGGCGGTACGATCGATTCCCTTTTGTATATCGGATATTTTGGTTACGCTATCCACCATTTCCGCTATTTCCGTTCCGAATTTCTCCTTTATTTCCTCGGTTGAATATTTTGTGTCTTCCACAACGTCGTGCAAAAAACCTGCGGCTATAACCGTGGTATCCATTTTCAATTCAGCTAGAATTTTGCCCACATTAGTGGGATGCACCACGTAAGGCAACCCGCTTTTGCGCAACTGCCCTTTATGGGCATCTATTACAAAGACTAAAGTTTTTACAAGAAGCTCCCTGTCCAGCTTTGGATTTATATCTATAAGAGACCGAGCTATATCTTCGGGAGTCATGGAGAGAATTTAGAAAATGATGATTAAATTACACCATTTTCGCTAAATTTTTCAAAAAAATCACAAAACCCTTGCTTTTTTCTAAAAAATTATCTATATTTGTTACGAAATGGTTATTAAAGGGCAAAAAATTGTAAAGAGAGGGGCGCAAGCCCCTTTTTCTTTTTTTAAAGTTTCAAGCAATTCCGCTTGGGAAATCAACAAAACCACAGGAGGTTCTATATGAAAAAGGTTGTTCTCGCAATCGCTATTCTCGTCTCGTCAATTTTTGCAGATACGATATATCTAAAAGACGGACGAGAGGTAAACGATGCAACTATTATTGAGATCGGAGTCAGCGAGGTAAAATATAAAATCGGCGAAAGAGCGGTTTTATATACGGCCTACAAATCGGATATAGCGATTATTTTCTACAAAGACGGCACAAAGGAAGTGTTTAGCAATGAACCCGCTAGTACATCCAATTCAACATCCAATTCAGGGACAAAAGATACGTATGTAAATTTCACCTCAGGTCAAAGATGGGGAACTTGGGGATTAAATTCGGTGGTTCCGGGCTTAGGTTCTCTTGTTATTATGAAAGATTGGGCCGGTGCAATTACCCAATGGGCGTTATCAGGCGCCGGATTTATAGTACTTGGGATTGGGTTAAGTGAACTTGAGAGTGACTCTTATAGTAGTTCATATAATTCATATAGTTATTATGATTATGATGACCATGACGACGACGAGGCCGAAATTCTTCTTGTCTCCGGGATTGTTGTGCTCAGTGCAAATTTTATATTTAACATTGTTCGCTCTGCAAGCTATGACAGACCAAAAAATGCTGCTTATAAACCGTACGAAGGGTTTAATTTTGCGATTAAACCTAGCAAGCACGGTAGTTATATGCCATATTTGACATATAGCAAAGCTTTTTAAGGCAAGACGGAGATAATTTTGCTCTCCTTTGCAGAGCCGTTTGAAATTTGCACCATATAAATTCCGCTTGGAATGCTTCGCAAATTTACGTTTAGCATTCCGCTGTTGCTTTGCTCCCTTATCAACAATTTTCCGTTTGATTTGTAAATGGAAACTTGTAAGGTTTGGTTGCCAAAAATTTGCAAAGCATCTTTGCTCTGCACAATTTTGAAAGAACGAATAACTTCCCGCTTTTTTACAGGCGAAGAACCTCCTTTTCCTGTGAACTTGGATAGCAGTCTTATATAGGACAGTTGATAACCATTGCTGGGTTCCGATATTTCCCATGTATTTACGGGCCAATCGTGGTTTATATCTTTATACATTTTTGCCGGTGGTTCGTTTTTCGGAATGCTTACCAAATTACACCTCGCATTATTAGCCGTGGAACCGCAAGAAGACGGACAGCAAGCATCCAATCCGTAACTTTCATTTGGACCTCCGGGCAAATAACCGGGTGCCGGAGATATGTTGCTTTTTTCCGAAAACCATGTGTGGTAAATGCAGGTCAAACTTTTTGAAGCACCGTAGCTTTCCATATTGCTTAAATAAACCGTATTGAGAGGATTTACACCGTGAATATAATGCAGGTAATCTTCTGCAATGTCTTTGTAGTCTGCGCTTGGATTTACAATATCCCATTTATAAAAAGTTATGCCGTAATCTGCCTTAACCTTGTTTGAACCCCACTGGTAACTATATATAAAAGCACGATAGCCATCGCTTTGATACGCTCCTAAAAAATCATCGGCTTTTGCAAAGGCTATTCCCAGTTTATTTCTCATATTGCTTTTCACAGAAGCACTGCCGTGTGGGCTATCCAAATATCTCATATACAGCATATGTTGCGTATGTCTGTACTGTTGCATAACATTCCCCCATGCGTATAGCGGCAATTCACTTAAATTATTTTCAAAAATTTCCAAAAGCGAATCTGCGCCGGTAATTTCGTACAGGGAAAACGCCGCATTTATGTAATTCTCAACTCTGTCCCAAGTATCACTGAGTTCTTGGTCGCCGGCAGCCAGATCTTTTGAACCTTGGCTCTCCGAATTGTTATGAAAAATGGAATCCGGATGTGCAACTCCCCAATCCCACGCTTTGATAGCAGCTGTTCTTAAAATTTCTGCGTAATCCGTTTCGCCACGTGAGCTGAAAAAGCGGGATGCTATGGCAAAGGCTCTGGCTGCTCCAAAAGTTGCAGTTGCACTAGCAGGACCATAGTAACTCGGTTGTGTTACAGAAGATGGTGGCGAACCGGTGCCCAAACCTTGAACGCTCAAAACGGACCCGTCTGCGTTTTGCATTTTCAAAAGCCAGTTTATTCCCCATTTTGCCTCATCTAAAATATCCGGCACACCATTGCCCGATTCGGGAATGCCGTAATCATCCGAAAAAACTTCCGGATTTTCTTCAAAAGTGAGCAGCATGGTTTCAATATAATCCGCTGTCCATTTTGTGTATTTATTGTAATCGCCAGCATCAAACCAGCCGCCTTTTAAATCTTTTTCCGTTGAGGGATCATTTTTTGCGCTGAACAATCTCGTATATTCATCTTGCGAGAAATTAAAGCCGTCTGCCCAAGTTTCGCCTGCGTATTGAGCGGGTTTGTTCGTGCCGGCACGTTGGTAGTAGAGCATTTTAACCGCAGCTTTGAGCACATCGTTATACACATCATTTGCTATGGAAAAGGAAAATGAACGGAGATTATTTGTTTGGTCTAAAATGTAATAACGCCCGGGTGTTGTTACGCTTGAAAAATCAAAGTACCAGATTTTGTCCCCGGAGGCCGCATCTGTTTCCCCGGAATTAAAAGCAGTTGGCGCACCGCTAAAAACCGCATTCCCGGAAGCCTCGTTTATAACTTGGAAATTTGCCCCCGGATTACGGGAAATAACCGCAGTTTTCTTAGCTTGTTCTCGATAGCCGAATTGGTCTATCACTATAAAATCGCTCAAGGTTTGGGAAAAGCCAAGGGTGGCGAGCAGGAGCAAGAAGAGTAGGCGCATATATTTAATATACATATTTTTTTTACAAGATGCTAATTTTTTTTGCCATTATGGCATAAGCAACTATTTTCGCAAATATTATGGTGTTTTGCATACTCAAGATTTTGATCTACTTTATCCGGCGGGAATTGCGAGAATTTTTGAAAATTGAATTTTGTATATTTTGGAGTGTGACTCCAAATCATACAAAACCGTAGGGAGGTTTATATGGCTATTTTAACAAGAACTTTGCAGCCGGTGCTGAACAAAGCGGCCAAGAGTTTTCGGGTTCTTCTTGTGAACGGGCAAAGACAAGTTGGCAAATCAACTATTCTTAAAGACTTAGCAAAAGGAACAAATAGAGGTTATGTATCTCTAGATGATGTTGGGCTTCGCAAGCTGGCACAGGAAGATCCTAAATTATTTTTGCAGGAAATACCGCCTCCGATAATTATTGATGAAGTGCAATACGCACCGGAACTTTTTCCGCAAATGAAAATTTATGTGGACGAACACCCTAACAAAAAAGGTGCTTTTTGGCTCACCGGTTCGCAAAAATATAAGCTTATGAAAGGCGTGCGGGAATCCCTTGCCGGGCGTGTAGCAATTTTTGATTTAATGGGTTTGTCTTACCGTGAAAAAATCAAAATGCCATTTTCCTCCAAGCCCTTTTTGCCATCTATGAACAGGCAGATAGCCGGCAAAAAATTATCTGTCCAGCAAGTTTATAAACGCATTTGGGAAGGTTCGCTCCCTGAACCGGTTATAAATAAAAAAATGGAACGCAATAGATATTATGCTTCTTATATTCAATCGTATATAGAAAGAGATGTCAGAGACTTTTACAGTGTTGCAAAGCCTATTCAATTTTTTGATTTTGTTTCTGTTGTCGCTGCGCAAACAGGGCAATTGCTGAACTACAATTCAATGGCCCGCGATATTGGAATAGATGTTAAAACCGCCCAAACTTGGATGGGCATTCTGGAACGTTCAGGCTTGGTTTATCTGCTTCACCCTTACTCGCCCAACATCACAAATCGCATTATCAAAACCCCGAAAATGTATTTTCTGGATACCGGATTATGCGCCTATTTAACCAAGTGGCTAACCCCAGAATCCTTGATGAAAGGGGCAATGGCTGGAGCGATACTTGAAACTTACGTTGTTGGGGAAATTTTGAAGTCATATCTGCACAATGGCGAAGAGCCGCTGATGTATATGTACAGGGATGCAAATCAAAATGAAATAGATGTTGTCTTGGAGCAAAACGGCACATTATACCCTATAGAGATTAAAAGAACGGCAAATCCAAGCACAAGCGATTGCAAAAGTTTCAAGGAATTGGAAAAATTGAAAAAAAAAGTCGGTTGCGGAGCCATAATATGCCTGCAAGACGAGCGTATTGCTTTGTCCAGAAGCGTGGTTTCAATTCCTGTGTGGGAGGTGTAAATTGAAAAATGGCTACTACCTCAGATAACCACGCCCGAATGCGAAGATATGCTAGATCAAAAGCCAGTTTATTCCCCATTTTGCCTCATCTAAAATATCCGGCACACCATTGCCCGATTCGGGAATGCCGTAATCATCCGAAAAAACTTCCGGATTTTCTTCAAAAGTGAGCAGCATGGTTTCAATATAATCCGCTGTCCATTTTGTGTATTTGTTGTAATCGCCAGCATCAAACCAGCCGCCTTTTAAATCTTTTTCCGTTGAGGAATCATTTTTTGCGCTGAACAATCTCGTATATTCATCTTGCGAGAAATTAAAACCGTCTGCCCAAGTTTCGCCTTTTTTTGCCCTGAGAATCCTTCGCCACAGGCTCTGTGCGTAAAAAACAGACCTTTTATGCCGTTTTTTCGCTAAATTTCCGCTTTTTTCACTTTTTTTCAAAAAAAATCGCAAAACCCTTGCTTTTTTCTGAAAAAATATGGGGATTATATACCTAGTTCAGG
>LIUH01000022.1:0-169 GCA_001462225.1 Fibrobacteria bacterium GUT31
ATTTAAAATAAGTTGCTTCAAGAAGCATTGCTTCAAAAATCGATTAAACACACTTAATAATTATTCTCACCAAAATGGCAGGTACAGGCTGTTAATTTATCGGCGGGCGTTAAACGCGGGTTAAAATTTTGAGGAGGAGTATAACATGAAAAACTTACAGAAAATCATC
>LIUH01000022.1:344-8132 GCA_001462225.1 Fibrobacteria bacterium GUT31
ATGAAAAACTTACAGAAAATCATCTGCATAATAACAGCAGGGATACTGTTATTATGCGCCGCATGTAGTGACGAAGGAGGAAGCGACGGTAACAGTAATTATACTAATACTGGCAATACGTCTCCCCCGAATGTGTATGTGATATTATTCTTTTCGACCGGCGGTTCGTCTGTTCCCTATATGACCGGTGTGGTGGAGGGTTCCACAATTAATTTACCTGTCCCGGTACGGGGCGGCTATATTTTCGCGGGTTGGTTTCGAGATGATCATATATTTGAAGAACCATTTACCTCATCAACAAAGGTTACGGGTGATGTCTGGCTGTACGCGAAATGGGAATTGGGCCCGTTTACCAACGGCGTTCTGCCGGAAGGTACACTGAATGAAAAATTGCGTACCATAGCCGAACGGGTGGACGCCAATGTAATATACGATATCGCCATAAGCGAAGATACTGTGTGCCAGCCGGTTCTGCTTGATACAAAGGGCATTAATGTAATTATAAAGATTCGCAGCGCGTCCAAGGCCGATATAAAAAAATTAACGCTTAATGCGCCAGCGAATATGTTTTTAGTAAACAGCAATGTTACTCTGGTATTGGAAGACATCATCATACAAGGGCGAAACGATAATGAGTATCCCATGATTGGTATTAACGGGACCGTTGAGCTTTTGAGCGGGGCAAAGATAACTGGCAATACCAATAACGAAAGCACCGGTGGGGCGGTGCTGATAGCGGCTGGAGGAAAAATGATTATTGACGGAGGCGAAATTAGCGATAATCATGCGGTCCATCCGAATTACGGAGACGGCGGAGCTGTATTTATAGATAGCATTTCAGATGGCGGCGGTTCCCTGCACCTGAAAAGTGGCACAATAGCCAACAACAGCGCCAGATGGGGCGGCGGAGTTTGTGTAAATCAACGTGCGGAGTTCATAATGAACGGCGGCAGTATAGTGAACAATACAGCTGTAGCCGGCGGCGGTGTCTTTATAAAAATAGCGGTTTTTGAAAAAACTAATTCTTTTGGCAGTTACACATCCGGCGTTATTTCCGGCAATACGGCTACGGGAACAAAAACTTATTCAAGCCATACTGCGCAGGTAGTATATTGGGACGGCTATTTTGTTAATTGGTCTGGTGGCATCCATTATCGCGGTAATAACCTTGATGAATACACTGGTATAACTACAAAAAATTGGAACTCTCCTCCATGGGAAGGGGATTGTAGAATGAATGAAGCTCTATAATATCAGGAGGAAATATTATGAAATTATATGTATTACGGACTTTGCTGGTAATCGGCATTTGTTTCGCATTTTCGTTTACGCTGGTAGGTTGTGATAACTTGATTGGAAGTGAAGACAACAATTCCAACAATGAAAACCCGCCGGATACAGATAACTCAAATAATGATCCAGTAGATGAAAACGAAGCCGATATTCCCCGCAGTCCGGGCGGCCCGCTGCCCGGCGCTACCTTGCGTGAAAAACTCAACGCCGTTTCGCAGCGCGCGGATCAGAATGTTTATTACGATATTGCAATCCAGGCAAACGGGGCTTTTGATCCGTTGACGGTACGAACAGGGGGAAAGAATGTGGCGGTCAGGATTTACAGCGAGCCGCCGAATCAATATACCCTGACCCTGGGGTCGTCCGGCAGCCTGTTTACCGTAGGAGATAGTACAACACTAATTCTTGAGAATGTCGTCTTAAAAGGACAACCGGGTAACAATAGCGCCTTACTCAAGGTAGAAGGAGGCGGAACCCTTATTATCGAAGACGGCGCAATCATTAGGGATAATGAGAATACAAATAACGCTGATACTCAAGTGAATAGTACAAGTTTTTACAGTGAAGGCGGCGGCGTGAATGTCGGTCAAAAAGGCAGGTTGATTATGAACGGCGGACAGATATGTTATAACAGCCGAGTACATACAAGTAAATACGTAGGGCACGGCGGCGGTGTTGTAATTGATAAAGACGGCTATTTCAATATGACCGGCGGTTCCATTCATAACAACGAGGCAAATAGCCTTGGTGGCGGCGTTGCGGTTTTTTTCGGGTACTTTCTGATGAACGGCGGCGAAATAGCCAGCAATACAGCATGGTACGGCGGCGGGGTATACGCAATATCCAAAAATCTTTTTTATTATTCTCTTACATGGACCTTTGTAAAAGAACCTTTACCAGGCAAACTGACATCCGGCATTATCTGGGGTTACCCTGCCAACAACAGTAAAGAAAACTACGCCAACGGCCCCGCCGTTTGGTACGACTGGGATGAAGGTTATTACTGTGTTTACCGGGAAAGCACGCTTGGTGAATATCATGCCATAAGCACCCTATATGTATGGTTGCACAATAGTTCAAGTACCATAGATCCGAACAGCGGATGGGAGTACAGGGCTAATTGAGGGGGAAGCAGGTAGCGCCGCGAGTGCCTGTCACTCCATGATAAGCTGGAGAGGTGACAATGTGAACAACTGCCCGTTGGGCTGTTTAAATATTTAAGGAGTATAAAAATGAAGAGAAGTATTTTTGCTTTATTATTGTTTTGCGTTTTTCGTATTGGCGTGTTTGCCCAAACAGCGGAGGATTTTGTTGTAGAGGGAACCAAGCTGATCCGGTACAGAGGCACGGCAACGGATGTCGTAATACCAGCAAGCCTTGGGATTACGGAAATTGGTTCTGCTTTTATGACAAACATTGATATAAAATCTGTTGTTATTCCAGAGGGCGTTACTACTATCGGGAGTAGTGCGTTTTATATGTGCAGCAACCTAACGAGCGTAACAATTCCCGCAAGCGTTACTGCTATCGGGATTAGTGCATTTGAGAATTGCCTTCTACTTGAGAGTATCAACATCCACACTGGTATTACTTCTGTCGAGAGTTTAGCTTTTCAAGGATGCCGCTCTTTGCCGGCTGCGGTTCGTGATTACATCCTTAAAGGGTTTGGTATAATGGCCGTCGGTTTTTATTAGTATACCAAGCTGGCGTTAAACGTAAATATGTTACATAGGAGGAGAGAGAAATGAAAAGAATGGTTTTTGTTGTAATGGCATTTATGCTACTGTATGGCGGACAGGTAGCTTGGAGTCAGGAGGAACCTGTGACAGTTCAAGGCTTTCTTAATCGAGGTCAACTATATGCTCAAAATGAAGAGTATGACAAGGCCATTGCGGATTTTAACGAGTCGATAAGACTGAACCCCAATAATTTATATGCGTATTTATTCCGAGGTGTTAGTTATAATTTAAAAGGAAACTTTGACCAAGGTATCGCTGACCTTACACAGGCTATCAGACTGAATCCAAATTATGATGAATTGTATTTTCAACGCGGTGCCGCGTATTATCAGAAAGGCGAGAATGATCTGGCCATGGCGGACTGGGAGAAGACATTGCGAATCAATCCGAATCATGCTAATGCAAGACAGTATATTGAAATGCTCCGGCAGGCGCGGTGATAATGAATATGGGAGATGCTAATGGTGACACTCACCATATGCGTTAACATGACACCTGCTGCGTGTCTATATTTTTGGAGGCCATAAATGAAAAAATTATTTTTTGGATCATTTGTCCTTATTGTCGCACTATTCTGTTTTTTCGGATGTGGGAATGGTACAACATCGTCGGAAACAACGTCAGAGACATCAACAGAAACATCATCTGAAACGCCTTCAAAAACGACATCAGAGGAATTTGTTTCTTTTCCTGACATAGTTTTTCCTGAAATAATTTATTATGGAGCAAATCTCGGGATTTTCCCACCGAAGGTGAGAGATTGGATAATGAATACTGCTTTTACAAAAGAAAATATGGAAAAACCATCCATGAAAGAATCTTCACTTAAAGTTTGGTGGAGCGAAGATAATAACGCAGTCTTAATGGAAGCGTCTTATATTATAGCGGAAGGTTATGTTGGAGCGGGAACGCTTAAAACATGGGGAAGTACACGTTACCCTGGATCATCAAGTATTTTTAATACGTATGGTAAATATGCAGAATACCATACCTTAAGATTTAAATATGAACATAAGCTGGATGTAGAAAGGCAGTTAAAAAATGATCCTGTGTATGCTGAGGTCATAGAATTTGCAAAGCAGCTTTGCGTAGAAATTGAATATGACTGGGCTAATTTTGGCGGTTATAACGGACCTGTAAAATCAACTCCCGGTAAAAAGCTTGCCGTTTGTGACGGTTATGCAAATGAAGTTATGGACAAAATATTGCAATTAAGCTCTGTTAAGTCAGTAGAAAAGTGGACTTCTCCAGGTCACGCGTGGAATGTTTTAAAATTGGTGGATGGAAGAACATTATATTTCGATTTAACATGGTTCGACAATGAATATATTAATACGGAAACCGGCGAGATATATCAAACAGACGACTATGACTGGGAAAATATTACATTTTATGAACATCTTTTTCGCTTTTCAAATGTTGGAATTGAAAGCAAAGTATTTCATCATAATTTAGGCGAATTTGATAAGGAAATACAAAAATAGGTGACTGACACCCCTGGAAGGTACCTTTGCGCGGGGGTGAACAGGCACTTTTTTTGGCTGTTTGGATTTGCCGAGCAGGCGTTAAGCGCAAAAAGAGTTTTGAAGAATTGGAGGTTTTAAGATGAAAAAGGGCATTTTTGTGTTAAGTTTATTCGTTCTTGTGTTTTTGGGGTGTACAAGTATTCAGACTGGTAGTAAAGCTAGTTATGCTTATAATTTTAAACATAGTGGCAATAATTTTGGCAGTAAAAGAAAACAGAGTTATTCTATAGAAGGTTACAATGGTACCGCACTCAACGTGCATATACTTTCTTCACTTAATGGCATAAAAATAACTTCTATTGGCCGGAGAGCATTTTATGATAAGAAACTAACCAGCGTTACCATCTCAAAAAATATTACATCTATAGGGGCTGCCGCGTTTGCTTATAACAAATTAACTCGTGTAACTATTCCGGCAAATGTTTTAACTATCGACGGCGGAGCGTTTTCCGGTAATCCCGTGACCTCTATTAATGTTGATCCGGGAAATCCGAATTACACCAGCATAGACGGTGTGCTTTTCAGTAAGGACGGTACAGTTTTGGTCTGTTATCCAAAAAACAAGGGAAGCAGTTATGTCATTCCTGACAGAGTTAAAACCATTGCAGAATATGCATTTGCAGGATCGCAGTTAACCAGTATTACCATTCCGGCAAGCGTAAACTCTATTGAGAGTCGTGCATTTGCAAACAACCAACTGACCAGCGTAACTATTCCGGAAGGCGTTAACCGTATTGGAAACAGTACGTTTGCAAATAATCAACTGACCAACGTGACTATTCCGGAAGGCGTTACCTCTATTGGGGAAAATGCGTTTGCAAACAACCAACTGACCAGCATAACTTTTCCAGCAAGTATTACTTCCATCGAGAAAAGTGCGTTTGCAAATAACCAATTGACCAGCGTTACCATTCCGGCGGGTGTTACCTCTATTGGTGAAAGTGCGTTTGCAAATAATCAACTGACCAGCTTTACTATTCCGACAAGCGTTTATTCTATATATGAAAGAGCATTTGCAAACAACAAATTGACAAGCGTAACTATTCCTAGAACTGTAGGGATAATAAGAACAGGGGCATTTTCCGGAAATAACCTAACAAGCGTGTCATTTCAGGATTCATCAATTTTTTACGACGATTATAAAGTGTTTGGAGAGTCTCTTTATACTATCCTTGAAGCGTATGGGCCGCGCGCAGGAACTTATTTGCGCAGAAACAACCAGTGGCATTTTAATGGATCCGCTTTACCTCAGCCGGCACGTCTTAATATTACTTCTTCTACTGGCGTTTACGTCACTAGTGTTGATGGGATAGGGTTTAGAGATAAAGTAGATCCCATTATAGCTAACGACGGCCTAAACCGTACTCAAGTAGCTCCTGCTAGAAGGCGTTCCGCTGGTTCTGTCTATATTGCACCTGGCTCTCGCAGAATATCTGTTGGATATTATAGTTTATCAGGGGGCAAATATACTTATTCAAGGGGAACCGTTACTCTTGAACGTATATTTGAAGAAGGCGGCGTTTATAATCTTACCGCTACGGTTCAAGGGGGAGATCAGATACAGTACAGTATTAATAGGCAGTAACAGATATAAAATGACAATGAGCGGTGACAGACACAATACGCGTTAACGAACAGTGAACAGGTAACGCAAAGGTGACAGTCACCCTTTGATTTGTCTGACAGGGAACAATTAACAATGAAAAGAGAAGAAAGAAGAATGATAAAGAGGGCAGTGCTTTAATGATACTAAAATTGTGGACGTATCCAAAGGAAGGAAATATGTTCCTGCCGTTCAACCGGCTCAAGTTCTACATAATCGCAGGTTACTACAGTCGCGCCTGTACAACGGGCGGTTGCCACGAGAATAGTGTCGGCGAAGGACATTTTTCCTGCTGCTTTGAAATAGGCGGCTTCACGGACAATGCCGGGAGTGAGTTCCTCAATTATGGAAATGGGAAAGTTCTCGCAAATGTTCCGAATAGTATTGTCAGCATTTTCAGGACCAACCTTCCTGATGCGGTCATAGTAGACCTCAATGAGATTAGCGGCATTCATACACAGGGTAATTTCTCCGCTTTTTGCGCTGTCGAGGAGTCCATAGACAATATCCGCTCCTTCTTCGTTGTCAAGAAGGGCAAGCACAGCACAGGCGTCAAGAAGGTAGTGTTGCATTGGCACGGCGGCGATCGCGCTCCTCGTCTTGGCGTTTTTCTATGGCAAACTCGCGCTCTTTGTCCTTGCGGCAGTCTTCAAGGAAGTCTTCCACCGAGCCTTTATGAAGACCTGCGTGAATCCCACGCAGCCATTGATATGGGGGTGGATTTTCATGAGCAGTTATTTCAGCCTCTTGCGGAACTGGGGGCTGTAAATGGATAAGACCCAAATTTTCCAGATCATTGAGCAAATTGAGAGTTTTCTTGTTTTTTACTTCTACGGTTACCGTCATAAGGTAATTATAGCAAAAAACGGAGAAATGTGCAAATGGCGCAGAACGCTTTACCAATTAACAATGAAAAAAGAAAAGAGAAGAAAGAAGAATGATAAAGAGGGCAGATAATCAAAAAATTTTTCGGGTGCGCAAGTCGCGCCATGAAAGATTCAGCAGGTGCTTGTCCGCTGTCAAAAGTACAGCTTCCAGTTTGCTTGCTGTTGCCGCAATTATACAGTCAGGGAGCTTGAGCGCGGTGTTACGGCGAAGCGCAATAGTTTCCTGTTTTATATCAATGTTAAGATCAATAATGATTATTCTTTGCGAAAGAAAGGCGCGGAGATTTTTTTCCTCATCCGGCGGTAGTGTTGGTTTGGATAACAATTCAATTTCTGATATAACACTGGCAAATAGGGCGGCATTGTTTAATTCATCTTCCAGATCAGAAGGGAGTATGTTGCCTCTGGTAGTAAGAAAAATGACTGCGTTGGTGTCAAGAACAAAACGATTTTCAGACATTCCACTCGTCCCGGATCATCCTTTGGTAAGATACGCTATCACCGTAGGTATCAGGGGAAAGTATACCGAAAAACTGCGAAATCGGTTTGCGGTTTGGGTCGGCGGCTTTTTCAGCCGCCATTTGCAATGCTTCTTCAATAGTGCGAGCGTTACCGCCGGGCAACGGGGAAGGAACAGGTTTCTGGTCTGTAGGCTTTTTGGCCGAAGCCGGAGTAAAGGTAAGAATAGCCTGCCCCGTTGGCACTTCATGGGGGACTTCAATGGTCAGCCGGTGGCTGGC
>LIUH01000022.1:8268-10926 GCA_001462225.1 Fibrobacteria bacterium GUT31
CGGTGGCTGGCAGGTATTTCTACGGTTTGTGTAACGCTCATGGAGTGAGTATAGCATGAAATGGAACAAGAACACAAGGGAGCGCAGTTACCAATTAACAGGGAACAGTGAACAGTTAGCAATGAAAAGTGAGGGATGCTTTAATGGTACTAAAATTTTGGACGTATCCAGAGGAAGGATATATGTTCTTGCCGTTCAACCGGTTCAAGTTCATCAAGAAGGTAGTGTTGCATTGGCAAGGCGGCGGGCACGCTCCTCGTCTTGGCGTTTTTCTATGGCAAACTCACGTTCTTTGTCTGCGCGGCAGTCCGCAAGGAAGTCTTCTACTGTACCTTTGTGGAGACCTGCGTGAATCCCATAATAACGATCTGCAAAAGAACGTTTATCTTCCTCAGCGGTTTTTTCGGGGTTCTGCGGAACTGGGGGCTGTAAATGGATAAGACCCAAGTTTTCCAGATCATTAAGCAAATTGAGAGTTTTCTTGTTTTTTACTTCTACGGTTACCGTCATAGGGTAATTATAGCAAAAAACGGAGAAATGTGCAAATGAAAACAAAAAAGGTGACTGTCACCAATTAGGAGGGAGGGGTTGTGTGGGCGATAGCGCGTTGAGGTGGCGCAGAGGAATAATCTTAAGAATTGTGGAGAATTATTTTTTATGATGTGACGGCAGCCAGAGAAAAGGAATAGATTCATTATCTGCGACTGCCTCAAGTTCATGGTGATCAGAGGTAACAAAATGACCGGAAAGTTCAATGGCAGTAGCAAGACCGATTGCGTCTGCAATAGAACATTTATAGGATGCTTTCAGCCGGGAGGCCTGTTGAAAAAGCGCGTTGGAAAAAACAGACACAACTTGTATCGGGGCGGCAAGTATTTCCTCAAGAATAAGCACCGCCCGATCCGACCCGAGACTGCGAATACTGGCATAATGAACTTCGATCAGATTTACAATGTTCATGTAAATACTGGACTTACCGTCTGTAGCATTGATAAGAAGATTATCGACAATATCGCCGCCCGGTTCGTCGTTCAGACAAGAGATAAGAGCACAAGCGTCAAGTACATACGTCATCAATTACTCTTTCTCATTAAAGAATCTGCGGTATTTCGATTCTTCAAGAAGCAAATCTTCTCGCCGCATTGCAAGAAAATCCTCCACGGTAAGGGTGGACCCCATTTTCTTGGCAAGCCCTCGAAGATTTGCAACCGCTCCATGACTATTGGCAATAGGTTTCTCAGGTTGAGGAGTAACGGTAACTTTCACTTTGCCCAGAGGCAACTCAAGGGGCAGATCCAGAAAAATCCGGTGATCAGCCGGAATTTCAATTGTTTGTTCTATCGTCATACGTCAAGTATAGGGCAAAAAATCAAAAAAGTCCACAGAAAAAATGATATACTGGAATGCAGAATATGAGACTAAATTATTTAAGCTTTAATTTTGAAAGGGACAAAACTTCTAATGATAATACCCGTATATTTATTGATTATTGTTCATGGCTGGGAATTATGTACTGGTATTATTTGAGGCCCGTTATTTCGGACAAAATGAGGCTTTTAGAGGTTATAATTACGGAAACAGGAAAAAGCAGGGAAGAAAAACCTGTCTCAAAATACAATACAGAGGGAGAACATGTTAATTTATACATTCAATACGATCCCGGTAATTTAACAAATAAACCTTTTACGGTTATTCAAAAGACATTGCTTGACATTTTTCACAACAGGTTAATGGAATACGCCAATGAAAACAACCTTGACGAAAATGTTTTTCAGGGCGCGTATAACAACATTATTGAAAATAATTTTATATTTGAAAAAAACTACATGAAACCTGTATCGAATAATATGTATACAGCGCAAGTTTCATTCAAATTTGATTTCCAGAATACCGGGGTATTTGAAAAAGGTCTTTATGTTGAAATGTACAAAGACAGCCAGATGATAAATAAAATAAAAATTATTGACAGTCCTTTACGGGCTATAAATGAAAGAATACGTTTTATGGAATGGGAAGATGAAAATAACTTTACAATTGAATGCAGCGAGTATGGAGATTATTACTGGAAGATAAATGTCAACGGAACCATAGAACTTGAAAATGTTCATAAAAAAAGACCCGATGAAATATTTAATATTGGAATTTGTTATTATAGAGGCGAGGATATAGCCAGGGATGAAAAGAAAGGACTGATGTTAATAAAGAAAGCCGCAGAAATGGGGAGCAGGCCTGCAAACAGATGGATTACGTATCCTATGTACAGAAATTTTGAAAAAGTAGACTGGTCAATAATTCAATAACAGCCGGAGGAGAAAAATGAAAAGAAAGATCGTCTGTGCAACATTACTTTTACTCATAACGCTGTATGCTCCGCTTTCGCTGTTTTCCCAAAGCAATGACGAAATAACCAAGGCGATCAATGAAGGCGACTGTGGAACTCTATATGAATTCATACAGGATACGACAGGTAAAGATTCAAAACTGGCAGCAAACGCGAAAAATGCCCTGAGCAGGTATACGGGCACGGATTCAGCGGCGGCCAGATTCAGAACAAACAAAATGGACTCAAGGGTAAGAAACACGGGCAAAGAGTTAACGGAAAATGTGTTTGAAAACCCGGAGCAGTATCTGCCCGCTGTCGTCGTAAAATTAACAACG
>LIUH01000023.1 GCA_001462225.1 Fibrobacteria bacterium GUT31
AATAATTGAGGTTTTTCCATACCCTACACCCCATACCCCAAACCCAAACATTGAGTTAATCATTACTTACTATAGAATTTTCTTCATTTTTTTCCTCTTTTCCGAAAAATTTAGTATATTTATGGTATGCAGAAATCCTTTTCTTTACTTAACCGCCTTTTTGCGCTGTGTGTGTGCGCTTTTGCTCTGTCCTTTTTCTTTGCTTGCTCAGATGAGAAGAAAGAAGATCCGCCTACTCTTGAGGAAATATGCGGAAGCGGTATTAGTGTTGGATGTTTGGCGGGGGAATGGCGTTTTTCAAAAGTAGAAGATGCCGTCAATTCCGATTCTGCGGAAGCCAGCGGCACCTTGAATCTTGATCCAGATGGAGGCTATCGCTTTGAAGGTCAAGCAGAGGGAAAGTCTTATCGAGACTATTATGGTACTTGGTCGCTTACTCCAGATGGAAAAATGCATATAGAATCAGCAGAAATGGATTTAAATAAAGACGTAACTATAGAGATTGCATCTCCGTGGACAACCTTAAGGATACATGGAAGCAATGGAAAAGCTATTTTTTCTGATTTCCAAGAGGGATATAGCTTTCCTAATCCGGTTGAAGTATTCACTAAATAGGATTTATACGCTTTTAATAGATAAAAATCACATAAAAACGCAAATTTCGTGAAATTTTGCCAAAAAAATTGCAAAAGTTCACAAAAATAACTATATTTACTAGTGTATATCCAAATTTGTGAGGCCAGCCATGTTTAAAAAAATATCGCCCATTTCCGTTTTAGCGCTAGCGGTGCTTTTTTCCGGTGCTTTTGCGCAAGCTCAATTAGACGTAATATACCGAGACTTTCCGGTAACAGCCGATGGTTTTGAAGAATTTATGGGGTGTGATGCTGCCGGTAATTCAATCTCCACCAGTACATATTTTGAGGACAATGTTTATAATTGGGAAGGCAGAGGCACAGAGCTTAGGTATGGGGCGTGTAATGGTGGTACTGATAACGGAAAAAAGGGTTATCAAAACGGGCCTGATAGATTAAATTGCACTGGATTTAGTTGGAATAACCCTATAAGAGTGACCAGAGGCATGGTTGGAACTTACTTGAACTATGATGTACCTTGCTCGGAAGAAGATATAATGGAAGATCCGGAAGGCCTGAACCGTAAATTTATAACCCATCGTTATTGCGCTCGTCCAACGCCCGGAAACGCCAATTGCAGCAGCAACAACAATCCCGGCAATAAGGTTGAAGAATGGTTTACCAGTGGCGGTAATGCAAAAGAGATTAGAGATGCAATAACATTAGAGCCGAAAGGCGGAGGCTTTTATGAGATAAATTACAATGCAAATACCTCTAAAGACTGGGCAGGCGATGGCCCGGACGGCGGCTTTTTCCCGCTTGATAAATATGATGGTGATAATACTACTTGGGGCAGGCAAAATATAAATGTTTGGTGCGAAGATGGAGGAACTGAAACCGGCATTTGTGACGCTTTAGGCTGGGGTACAGGTGGCCCAAGAACTTACCCGGATAGAGCACGGCAAGTTGCAGAAAGCAGAGGTATATTAAACAGATTGCATAATTACGGCTTTTCGGCGGCAGGCTCCGGCACGTTTAAATATAATGAAAACTACAACGATGTATTTGAATTTATAGGCGATGATGATATGTGGATATTTATAGATGGAGTATTGGCGGCTGATTTAGGCGGTGTTCATTTGGCTGCTCCTGCGAAAATAAATATAAAAGAATATGCCAAAAAACAAGGACCGTGGAGTGATAGAGAGGGTGAAATATGGCAAAATGGTACCACGCATTCTGTTAATTTCTTCTATATGGACAGAAACACGGATGGTTCCAATTTCAGGTTATATATGTCTCTTTTTGGTTTGTCCGTATCACGTTTTGGCGCCCCTCGCATTATGGATTCAAAAACAATTGTGAATCCGGATGGTACCAGAGAGACCAAGATTTGGGTGAATACCAAATTGGACATGAACGTAATGCAGAGTTTTGTAGGTACCGATGATTTCCCTATAATAATAAAGGTAGGCAATGATATTCGCGGGTATAGGCTTGGGAGTATTACTTTCACCAAAAGCGATGGCAACAAGGGCTATATTTATACGATAACGGGGCAAGTGTGCGGGAACTCAAAGACTGATTGCAGTGGTTACGTGATAAGTTCCGGTACCGAAGTACTATCCTTTAATGTGGTTGGTGAAGATAAATTAATAGACGGCGGTTTCACTGCCCCTCCGGGTTTTGAATTGCCCATGGGTCGGGATGTAAAGTCGGAAAACGGCACTCCAGCCACCGTGAAATCATGGGGTCCGCATACGGCAACCTTGCCGCCAATTGATTTTAAGCCGATTCCCGGAGATCCCAATCCGATTAAACCGCCATTTAATGTTGAGACATGGTTTACCGGGGATCCAAATGGCGGTAATGCTGTCGTCGGTAATTTGCCGGGTTTTGAGGGTGGCAATATTTTCCAAGGCATAAATGGTATTTGGAATCCATCTACAGGTACATTTGATCCTCTACCTAACGGAAGGGACAACAGTGGCGTTCACGGCTTTGGCACAGTAGGAACCCCCATTCCTCCGAATAGGGCGGGTGAGTTAATTTTAACAGCTTATCCCAATGCAAGCGGTACAGTCAATACAATAGACGGGCAGGTACCTTATTCGGAATGGGAAAAAAACGACCTTTATCAAAGGCTTTTCGGTTTACCTCCTACGGCTTACGAAGGCGACAAGCCTTATGGAGTAGCAGATCCCTCAGTACAACAACCAAATGGGGGTTATCTCTTTGTTAAAAACGGCTTCCCGAACGAAAGTTCTGCCGGTGGTTTTCAAGTTGCTCCGACCCGTTGCATTTCGGATTTAAATGATCCGCAGAAACCGCGCATCAATTGCTTGAATTTCAGTTTAAAAGCCGCACAACCTTTCCAGCTTGCAGTTACCGTTTATGACCAACTCGGCAACTTTGTAACTCAATACCGCGAAACCGTTAGCGAACAGGAATTTCGCAGCGTTGTCCAAGCTCCGGGGTTAGTAAATACAGATGTGGCAAATGAGCTTGTTGAGAACAGTTCTGATGCATCTTGCTCTGCGGTTCCTTCTCCGGAGAGTTTCGGAAAAGAAAACGTTGTAACCCTAAACGGCTATGTGAAGGTAAATGTAAATATTTACCCCTTCTCTACAAACGGCAGGCGTTTTGGCAACGGTGTTTATCTCGTGAAAGTGGACAGAGTTGATTTGCCATATAAAGGTTGCATGAATACCATACAACTTGATGATGAGAATGAGCCGGTTAAACCGGTTGCGGAAACGATAACGTTACCTTTCGTTCGCTACCACGCAGATGCCAAATTCGGTTGGATGAGGTCTGCACCAAAGAAATAAGGTTAGCAGTTTGCAAAGTTATTGAGCATTTTTAACCCGATATCGCCGCTCTTTTCCAAATGGAACTGAGCGGCTATTAAATTATCTCTACCTATAATGCAAGGAAAAGTTTGCTGCCCGTAACTAGCAGTTGCGTAAATGCTGCTCTCGCTCAGATTCGGATGGTAAGAATGCACAAAATAAAAGTTTGAATTGTTCGGAATGCCTTTAAAAATCGGGTGCTCCTTTACAAAGTTGACCTGATTCCAGCCCATATGCGGAATCTTCAAATTCGGCTCATTCTTAAACCTCACCGCTCTCCCTTCCAAAAGCCCAAGGCACGGCACACCGCCGTCTTCTTCGCTGCTCTCTAAAATGATTTGGCACCCGATGCAAATGCCAAGAACCGGGGTTCCTTTTTTAACGGCGTTTTTAACGGCTTCTCCAATGCCGGTTTTGTTGAGATTCTCCATAGCGGCCATGGCTGCGCCAACCCCAGGGAATATAATTTTATCAGCCCTCTCTATTTTTTGCGGCTCATCTGAAATTTCGCTATCTATGCCGAGATGCTTCAGGGCATTATACACAGAGGTAAGGTTACCGGCACCATAGTTTACTATTATCATGAGGGGAATGTAGTAAACAACATTTTCTATATTACGTTCCGAGAATATTCAGTTCAAACCCAGGAGACACTTTATGTCCAATAGTTCACCCACTAGCCACGCTAAACTTAATGCGTGGGTAAATGAAATAGCCTCCCTTGTGGAGCCAAGTTCCGTATATTGGTGCAACGGCTCAAAGGAGGAATACGATGAAATGGTTAAGATCCTAGTTGATGCGGGTCTTGCCACACCTCTAAAAAAACGCGAGCATTCCTATCTGTTCCGCTCCGACCCTTCGGATGTGGCTCGTGTGGAAAGCCGCACTTACATCGCAAGCAAAAGCAAAGAAGATGCCGGCCCTACAAACAATTGGATTGACCCGGCGGAATTGAAAAAAACGATGACCGACCTCTACAAAGGCTGCATGCACGGCAGAACCTTGTATGTGATTCCATTTTCAATGGGCCCCATAGGCTCTCCGATAGCGAAAATAGGCGTTGAAATATCCGATTCCCCGTATGTGGTTATAAACATGTACATAATGGCACGTATCGGTTCAAAGGTTTTAGACGTTTTAGGCACGGACGGCGAGTTCGTTCCGTGTTTGCACTCCATTGGCAAACCCCTTGCAGAAGGCGAGAGCGATAACGGCAAATGGCCCTGCGCACCTCTGGACAAGAAATACATAGCCCACTTCCCGGAAGACAAAACCATCTGGAGCTACGGCTCCGGCTATGGTGGCAACGCCCTTCTCGGCAAAAAGTGTTTGGCACTCCGCATAGCGAGCATAATCGCCCGCAACGAAGGCTGGCTGGCCGAGCACATGCTGATTTTGAAGATAACCAGAGAATCAGATAGCAAGGTGAAATACATAGCAGCTGCATTCCCAAGCGCATGCGGCAAAACCAACCTTGCTATGCTCATTCCAACCATACCGGGCTGGAAGGTGGAGACCGTTGGCGATGACATCGCTTGGATGCGCCCCGGCAAAGACGGCAAACTATATGCCATCAATCCCGAAGCGGGCTTCTTTGGCGTGGCTCCGGGTACTTCCATGCACTCCAATCCCAACGCAATGCACTCTATAGAGAAGAACACCATATTCACCAATGTGGCTTTGACCGAAGACGGCGATGTGTGGTGGGAAGAGATAGGCTACGATGCTCCCGGCAAACTCATAGACTGGAAAGGCAACGAGTGGATTCAGGACAAAGGCAATAAAGAGCAACCACCAGCAGCTCACGGCAACAGCCGCTTCACAGCGCCTGCAAAACAGTGCCCTGCGATTGCCAAAGAGTTTGAGGACTTAGGCGGTGTTCCAATAGATGCCATTCTGTTCGGTGGCCGCCGCCCCAGCACCATACCGCTGGTTCACGAGGCCAAGAACTGGAACCACGGCGTATTTATGGGTTCCATAGTAGGCTCGGAAATAACTTCAGCGGCCCTTGACCTGAAGGTTGGCGAAATTCGCCGCGACCCGTTTGCAATGCTTCCGTTCTGCGGCTACCATATGGGCGATTACTTTAATCATTGGATTGAGCTTGGCAAAAAGATTCCCGAAGCCAGCCAGCCCAAATTCTTCTTTGTGAACTGGTTCCGCAAAAAAGACGGCAAGTTCGCATGGCCGGGATACGGCGAAAACAGTCGTGTTCTCAAATGGATTTTTGAGCAATGCGATGGATCCGGCAAATCGGTTGATACCCCGATAGGCTTGATGCCGGATGCAGCTTCCTTTGACAAGCCGGAATCCGTTTCCGCTGATGTTCTCAAAGAGATACTTTCCGTTGATGTGGAAGGCTGGAAGAAGGAGATTGCCGATATTCGCGCAAACCATTATCCCAAGTTCGGAGACAAGTTGCCGCAGGCGTTGAAAGACGAGTTGGCGGCTATTGAGAAAAGACTAGGGTAGAGTAAAGTAGAAAGCAGGAGGGGAAATCGCATGAGCGGTTTAAGGTTTATTTTAACGGCAGGCTCAGTGTTTGCCGTAATTTTTTCTTGTTCGGATTTTCCCGAAATACCTTATGAGGCCAGATTATCCGAAATTTCAAGCAGCGATATTAGCTCCGGTTCGGAAGTTAGCTCTAGTAGCTCGGAAATCAGTTCTAGTTCAGAGGCCAGTTCCAGCTCGGAAATTTCATCTTCTAGTGAAGCAAGTAGTTCTTCCGAAATTCAGAGCAGTTCCTCTATTCTAAGTTCATCATCATATTTAGATAGAACAATTTTAATAGAAGATTTTGAAAATGAGAGCCAATTAGCGGGTCAGTGGTTTACTATTGGAAAACCAATTTCTTTCTCTGATATTAATTATCGCAAACCTTATAATGATAAAGCAGGCTTTTTTCTGGAATTTAAAGAGTTTTCTTATCTAAGATTTAACAATGCCGGGCAGTTCATGGAGCATAGTTTCCGAAATTGCCACGGGCTTAGATATAGCTATAAAGGAACTGAACATATCTTTATAATAAACGTAAGTAATCTTGGAGAAAATATGTTTTTTTACAAGATGTTTGATGAATCTCTCGATGAGTGGGTAACTGTAACCATGCAATTTGATGATTTGATACGTTATGACAGAAATTTAGAAGCGGATATAGAACAGCCGATTCACCCGGGCGAAATAGAGAATATTTCAAAATTTAATTGGGATTTGTATGATTTTTTAAACGACAATTTATTAGCGATAGATGATATTTATTGTTTAGCGGGGAATTAACTATATAATTCCTTTTTTCTATCTTCTTTTATATATATGCTCAAATTCAATGTAACCGGTCTTTGTGTACCAGGCAAACATTATATGGTTGATATTTCCGAGAAAATCCGCCAAATTATAGCTATGGTAGAACAAGGCGATTATTTTACCATAAACAGAGCCAGGCAATATGGTAAAACCACAACACTTTCTTTACTGGAAAAAATATTGCGGAAAGACTATACTGTTATCAGAATGAGTTTTGAGGGTGTAAGCGAAGGCATGTTTGAAACAGAAGTTAATTTTTGCCAAGGCTTGCTTTATCAGTGTGCAAAATATTTTATAAGCAGAGAACTGCCGGGTTCAGAAGAATGGGAAGACAATTCGGTTACGAATTTTGACTTATTGGATAGATTTTTAACGAAAACTTGTCACAATAAAAAAATTATTTTGATGATAGATGAAACTGATAAAACTTCCAACAATCTAATATTTTTAAGATTTTTAGGAATGCTCAGAGATAAATATTTGCGCCGTAATGACGGGAATGATTATTCTTTCCAAAGCGTTATACTCTGCGGCGTTTACGACATAAAGAATTTGAAAATGAAAATGGTT
>LIUH01000024.1:0-3193 GCA_001462225.1 Fibrobacteria bacterium GUT31
GACATTGAAATTTTTCAAAGACTCGGTGTTTAATTCATACACATAGAGCCATGGCTTTATTTTTTCCTTCGGTTTTCGCATCAACATAATTTCGCAATTTCGTTTCGCCAAGTTTTCAGAGTGTTTTCTATTTATAGATGCGTAAAATCCTTTTCCGAAGTCCTTGTAAGGTCTGCCAAAAGTGGTATCTATTTCGTCAAATTCATAAATAGATCCATGGAAAAGAGTTAGTATGCCTTGTTGATACATACAAGAGAAGATAGAAATTTCCTGTTTTCAGCAATGGGACACCCGACTTGTTGAAGAAGGGGTGTTAATACCCTCAGCAGGTAGCTATCTTTCTATATTTACGCATTATTATACTTTAACGCCTAAAAGTATAATAATTTTCTACATTTTACATCGTAATTTTACTTTCGAGGCATTTCATGCAGAGAAAATCAGGAATATTACCTCTACCTCCAGAGCCCAAAATAGAAACCGATGGTGAAATGCTGAATTTAATTGTTAATGCAAACAGACAGCTTACGCTTCTTAACGGAATAGCCGAAAGAATTCCCAATATCAATCTTTTTATTTCAATGTATGTTCGCAAAGAAGCCCTAATGTCTTCGCAAATAGAGGGAACACAGGCTACTTTGGAAGATATTTTAGATCCATTAGTGGAAAAGAACGCAAATAGAAATGTTGCCGAAGTGGTGAATTATATTAAAGCGACTGAATTTGCGATTAAAAGACTGAAAAAATTGCCGATTTGCAACAGATTGATAAAAGAAATTCACGCCGTGCTTATGAGCGGAGTTCGAGGGGAGCATAAAGAACCCGGAGAATTCAGGCGTTCGCAGAACTGGATTGGCGGGATTGGAAGCTCTTTGAAAACCGCAAGATATATTCCGCCTAATAAATATGATATGCTTAAGGCTATGGCCAACTTGGAAAATTATATTAATAATCCAGACGGGCAGGATATTTTAGTTAAGGCGGCTTTGATTCATTACCAATTTGAAACCATACATCCATTCTTGGATGGAAACGGCAGAGTAGGCCGGCTTTTGATTTTGCTTTTTCTTTTGGAACAGAGAATTTTAAGCACACCTGTGCTTTACATATCTTATTTTTTGAAGAAAAATCGCATTGAATATTACGATAGGCTTACAGAGGTTCGCAGAAACGGAAATTTTGAGCAGTGGGTAAAATTTTTTTTGCAAGCTGTTTATGAAACCGCAAGCGAAGCCGTTGCAGACATTGATGAATTGGTGGCTTTGCACTCAAAAAACATAGCAAAGATTGAGAAATTGGGCCGAGTAGGCAAAACCGCTTTGAATTTGTTTTCATACTTGGAAAGAAATCCGATTATAGATATTCAAAAAACAGCGATGGATTTAAATTTAACTTTTAAAACTGTAGCAAATTCCGTGAACAAGCTTGTAAACCTGCGCATCCTTTTTCAAGTGGAAGGCAAACGGAGAAATCGCCTGTTTGCCTACAAAGATTATTTAGAGGTGTTGAAGAAGGGGTGTTAAGTAGGCTTATATTACGTCCTGATATGGCAGATTCTGTCAAAAGATGTTACAAATTGCTTATCGTAAAAGTTTTTACAACAGAGCCACCTGAGTAAACTCCGCCTTCATATAAACCTAGGGCGTTTGCGGAACCTGAATGCGAACCTCCGGACGAGATTTTGTAGGTTCCTCTGCCAAGCAAAGGGCTGCTGATCAGCAAACTTCTTATGCTGCCTATAGTCTTTATGGTTAGCACTTCCGTGCCTGAATCCGACGAAATGTTGAGAAGACCTGCCGGTATCGCATCGATTGCGGCAAGAAAAGCGTATTGCGCAGTATCGGAGGATTCGGGTGTTTTCATTTTATCGGTGGTATAGCCGAGGCCAACCAGCAAGCCGCCTGTAATGTTAAAAGTGCGGTCAAAGTCTATGGAACGGTCTTTGCTGCCGGGCGAGGTTGGCCCGAATGCTACAAGCGTACCGCCTGACATTTCAATATTTCCGTTGGAATCCACAGCATCGCCTTCCGACTCCACATAATATTCTCCGCCTGTGATGGTAAGCGTTCCGTCTATAGTCTGTTCTACGTCTCCAACTCGCTTGCCGCTTGAAATATTGATTCCGTCATCGGAGGATTTTATCTTCACAAAACCGCCGTTCAAGTCTATGTCGTATGATTCCAGCCCTTCGTAACATTTTGTAATATTTATCTCCCCGCCGTTTATGGTCAAACGCTTGTCGGCACGGATAGCATCGTCTCCGCTGGAAATGGTAAACTTTCCATTGTTGATGGTAAGCGTACCGTCCGAGTGAATAGCATCGTCGTTGCTGTCTATGTCGAATGTTCCCGAATGTATGGTTATATCGGCGGTGGCTTTTAAGCCTTTTGAGCTTCCGGGAATATCCGGAATATTGCTTCCGCCGCCGGTTTTGATTTTTAAGGCAACGTTGGATATGGCCAGGTTAGCAGAAGCTTGAATGGCATCTTTGTTGGCATTCACTTCTATTTCTCCACCTTCAATACTCAGGTTGGCACGGCTTACTATTCCTTTATTTAGCTTGCTGTTTACGATGAGTTTGCCGGTACCCCTGATTGTCAAATCGCTTTGTGTAAGCAGGGTGGCGTTCGGTTGTTTCTTGCTGTTCACCGCATCTTCGCTGCCATACGATAGGGAGTTCGTTGTATTTTCTGCGAGTACCAAAGTGACTTTGGATTTTTTCACGCTTGTCAGTGCTGCGTAATTTTTACTAACAATACTAGCGCCATTCAAAATAATCGTTACATTCAAGCCTTTTTTAGATACGGAGATAAAGCCTTTTTTTAACGTACCTTGTATTATATACGTTCCGTTGCCGGTGATTTCAACAATTGTTCCGTAATAATCGTTTTGCACGATATTTACGTTCTTGCCTATAAATTCTGCCGTTGTTCCCTTCAAGGCAATTACGGTGGCATCATCAATTGGAAGAATGGTTGAGGCATTGTCTTCATCGCAGCTTGACATACCCAAGCCGAGTATTAAGCTTACCAATACGAAAAACAATCTTTTCCTATTCATTTTACCCCCCGATTTAAAGCCTATAAATGTATGTCGAATATAGTAAAGTAAACGATGATTTATTCGCTTGGGTATAGGGTATAGGGTTTGGGGTATGGGGATTATTCAACATAAAACGCATAATTTTGCAAAT
>LIUH01000024.1:3363-16808 GCA_001462225.1 Fibrobacteria bacterium GUT31
GAGGTTTTTCCATACCCCATACCCTAAACCCAAACATTGAGTTAATCATTATTTACTAAACGTCACAACATTTACATTATTTCCCGCCGTAAATGATTTGTCCTGACCTTGGTGCTCTTCAAAAACATTTTATTAATAAAATACATTTGTATATTTTACAGTATGCACATAACAGAGCACGCAAAAGAACGAATGGCAGAACGAGGAATAACTTTGGAACAAGTGGAAAAGGTTATTAATAATGAAAATGGTGCAACATTGTTTATTCCTAGCAAAAATAAGCCTTCTGTGTATGTGGCTAAGGGTTTGCTTGAGGGTAGAGCTATAGAAATTGTATTTGATCCGGTTACAGGCGATGTTATAACGTTGCATTGGGCAAGTAGAAAAAGGAGAGCGAAAACATGAGAAAGAGAACCAAAGAAGAGCTAGAGGAACTTGGCCGTTATTTTGATGAACACGGCGAGGAAGAATGGCAAGCGGCTGAAAGGGATGGAAAGATTTTCCGTCCTTCGGATTTTGGCTGCACAAATGTTATGGAAGCTGCTCGCAAGCATCTTGCTATTGAAACGGCTAAGAAAGCTAGGGTTGAACATAAGACTTATTCTTTCCGGCTGCCTGTTTTTGTGATTAGCGAGCTCAAGAGAAAAGCGAAAGCCCGCCGTGTGCCTTATCAGCGTTTTGTGAACGAAGTTTTAACGCAAGCAGCTACGATGTAGTCCATCCTAGCCAACAGCCGCTTTAAAGATGCGTTTGCCCTGAGAAGTTTCCCTCAAATCAGAACCCATACCCCAAACCCTATACCCCATACCCAAGCCTATTAAAAATGATTTGGTGTGTGTTTTTGAACAATACTTTACTATTTTATAAGTAAAATTGTTTGGAGGGTGTAAAATGCAAGTAATATTTCTTGTTTCTCTGTTTTTATTTTTTTCCTGTTCTGTTGAAGAATCGAAAGATTCAAATACAATTCCAAGTTCTGCTTCAGAATCAAGTTCAAGTAGCGAAATACCGCCAAGTTCAAGCAGTGAAATACCGCCAAGTTCAAGCAGTGAAAAGCTGTCAAGTTCAAGCAGCGAAAAGATGTCAAGTTCGAGCAATGAAAAACCATCAAGTTCAAGTATTCAAATTAGCAGTTCAAGTTCGGTATTCAGCAGTTCCAGTGTTGCTGCGAGCAGCTCCGGCTCTGATATTTCTTGTATAGGTAAAGCCTGCATTGATGCGGAAATTGAAGTGAACTGGGAAAGGCTGGGTTATTCCTCAAAACCGACAAAAGTAATAGCCCTTAGCTTTGATGACGGCCCCTGCTCGCAAACGCAATCTCTGTTAACTGCTCTTAAAAATAAAGAGGTAAAAACCACATTCTTTTTGATAGGGCAAAACATAAGGAATAACCAAGCAGCGGCTCAAGCCATATATACAGACGGTCATGAATTGGCCAATCATTCCGACGGGTACGATAACCTGGGAAGCTCCGCCAATGCAGAGTCAAGCCTGCAAAACTGCAATAATGAAATAAAGAAAATCACCGGCGAAAACGCCACTCTGTTCCGTGCTCCTAGTGTTAATTATGGAACTCAGCTTACCCAAGCGTGCACAAACCTAAATTTACCCCTAATAGACGTTAGTTGTTGGAGCAACGATTACAACGGTCTAAATTCAACTCAAATCAGAAACAATGTAAAAGCCTGTGCCGGAGACGGCAAAATAGTAAACCTCCATGAATTCAACACCGCCACCGGCAATAACGCCGCCGGAATAGAAGGACTTATAGACGATTTACGTTCAGCAGGATATTGGATTTTACCGGTGGGTGAAATGGCAGTGTATAAAGGCAAAACCTTAGTCGGCGGGCAACAATACAGTAGTTTTTAACCTTGCCTAATTTTGGGATAGTTTATTTTTGGCTTTTTGTTCAAAATATTCTACGATTTCGTTAGATTTCATAGACCAAAGTTTTTGGCTAAGTTTATCTCTCTGTTCCCTCATATACCGTACGGCATTAAAATTTTCAAGTGTCTTCATAATAAACAAATTCCCTTGGCGGTGACGGGGCAGCTTAAAATGCAACCTTTTTTTGCGTGAAAACCTCGGGATGTCTTGGCTTTAGTTGCTTTAATTGCTGGCTTGTTAATTCCGGGCAATCCGAAAGATCTGTATCTTTGAATAGCTTTATTTCTGCTATTCGTTTAAGCGTAAGTTCTTGCGATGTGCTCATAGTATGCCTCCTCTTCTTTTAAAGTTGCTTTCCTTGCGGAAAATATTCTTGTCCTTTTTTCCCGTTCTGTATAACAAGCAAAAAGAACGACAATTCCTTTTACTAATCCTAATCCATTCATTCGCTCTTCACCGGACGAATGGTTTTCATCATAAGTTTCAAGCATATAAGGGTCATCAAATACACTCAAAATTTCTTCAAAGGACAAACCATGTTTTTTCTTATTAGCCGTAGATTTATCCGCATCCCATTCAAAACGTCCATCTGAAGTAATTACTGTTTACCCCATATTGGGAAATATAGAAATTTAAACAGACTATTTCATCGCAAGCCCATACCCCAAACCCTATACCCCATACCCAAACATTAAGTTAACCATTACTTTCCACACTTGAACATCATAAAAATCAATATCACGCCGTGGATGATATTTCTATATTTGAGTTTAGAGGCGTTTTATGAATATTATGGTGGAAATCCAAAGAGAAAAAGTAGAGTTAGCACTGCAAGTGTTTAACAATTTATCTTTTGTAAAAAAAGCTATTCCTATTAAACCTAATAAAAAAGAGTTATTCCTCATTGCTATGGAGCAGTCAGCAAAAGAGGTAAAAGCTGCTGTGAACGGTAAAAAGAAGTTAAAAACTTTAGAGGAAGCGATAAATGAGCTTTAAGATATTTGGAAGAATTGGAAAAAATATCGGAGATAAATCCTTGTGAGGGCGTTTTAATTGGAGAAAATATTTACAAGATTAGACTAGCAATAAAAAGCAAAGGGAAAAGCGGTGGAGCAAGGATAATAACATTTTTATATACTGCTAAAGAAACTTTATATTTGCTTGCAATTTACGACAAATCCGACATTGAAAATATAAGTGATAGTGAAATAAAAGAGAGATTGACTGTTTTATTGCCACCGTGAATGAGTTGACGTGGGTTGGTGTTTTCTATATTAGTTAGAGTTTTCCAACGGAGAAAATATGAGCAATTTATCGGAATGCGGAACTTCCCAAGGTAATGGTTGGGCGGGGCAGTTTTTTACAGAAGCTGGGTATGAAAGGTATCTCAAAAAAGAGGAATTTGTTCATAATTGCAGAATCAGACCGGATGAGCAAGATATTTTTGATTGGCTTTTTGAACGCAAAGATATTCTTGATATGGGTGCCGATGGAATGACAATGAAAGAAACTTTTGAAATGTTAAAATAATATGGCTTATTTTCTTTGTGAATTTAAAATCCGAAATTATCCAAGAGCTTTATTATTCTTTTAGATATAGAGATTTGAGCAAAGAAGCAATTATGAATTTAGCGGAGAGTTTGATTTATTAATTCAAGACCAAGTCCCGAACTTCCACCTGTAATAATCGTAATTTGCTCTTTCATTTTCTTTTTTCCCATGGTTTCCAATAAACGAAAATCTTTTAAACGGAACCGTTCCAAAATGGAAACACATCTGAATAAGTATCTCTTTTCTTAATTTCCTCTATTTTTTTTGCTACAATTTTGTCATCGTGTGGAATTACAGGAAAATTTCTATCTTGCGAAATGTTTTCAATCTCTTTGAACAACTTAATTGTTTCAGGTAATGATTCAGTAAAACCATAATTTTCTATAATTTCAAGAATTTTCCTAAAATAATAAAGCTCGCTGTCATATTTAAATCTTACGGAATGGTGATTTGGATCAATTACTCTATATAAAAATTTTCGTCCTCCAAAACGCAAAAGTCTCATTATGAAAGTGGCAACCATCGACCATTTTTCCGTTCCAACCTTAATTGGAATGTCGTTGTTCCATATTAAATCATTTGAGTTATCCGGTTTCGGTAGTTTATGATAATGTGCTGTTCTTTCATGAAATCTAAAACTAATTACATCGTCATAAGGTGTGGTATAATATACGCAAGATGAGAAATCGATATCGATAATTTCAGTTTGTTCAACGATGCTTCTCAATTTGCCATTATCAAAAAGTTTTTTTATCATTTCTTTTTGTTTTATGTCATTTTTTAATAGTCCGAGATATAAATCCTTACATTCTAAAATCATATTTTTAGTAGAAGCATCTCTAAATGGAACAATAGCATTCATCTCGAATTTTTTATAAATCAAATCTATTTCTTCTAGAACAAATTTTTTATTTGCTTTCAAATTAAAACACATGAAAAATAAGTCTATCATATTTGTTAATTTATTTTGGGGATAAGGAGAAATATTATCAGAATCTTTAAATTGTTCATAAAGTTCTTTTTGAATCTTTTTTTGCCGCTCTTCACATCGATAAAGTAGTTTTTGAGCAATTTCGTTTAATAGATTCGTTTTTGCAGAATCAGTTCCATATACATTATTTCTCAAAAAATCCAATGATACAAGAAAATTGAATATACGAATACCTTTATAGTATTTTAATGTAATACTTTCTTTCCCTTTAGCAATAATTTCAGGAACGACAATTCCGGCATTTTTTAGTTTTGAAATAACATCGCTTTCTATAGTTTTATCTTCCGGGAGATATGTCTTTGTAATAGTAGTTGCATTTTCAGGATTAACTTTATTATTCAAATACAATTCTCTATTATCCAAATATAATTCTCTTTTATCTTTTAATAATTCGCTGCAAAAAAGATCAAATACCTCTTCTGGAATAGGTCTCTTACCAATCCACGGTTCTTCTTGACCAGAAATAATATAATCGCCGTTTTCTAAATCCACCAATTCAAATTCTTCAAATTCAGATTTTATATTGTTAATCAAATTTATATCAGGATAATCAAATTTCTCAACTTCTTTCTTTTTATTCCATTTTTTTGGATCAGGATATAGATTAAGAGCTTTGGATTGTCCTGCAATAACAACGCAAAATATATTTTTTCCACTAGTAGCAGCTAAATTTTTTATCAGTTTGCTACCTACTGTATTGCTAAAATGAGTATAACCAGCTGCCCCATAATATAAAGCAACCGCACCAAATAAAACTGCATGTATTTTACCCTCCTTGATTATTTTTTCAACATAAATGTCAGGTATCAATTTGACAGCATTAAACCCATTAAAATCAGAAACATTTTCATCAAATAATTCAGCAGAAATGTCCAATCCATCCCCATATTTATATTTGGTATTTCCTCTGACATCACCTGCACAAATGTATATAATACATTTTTTTCTAACGCTCGGAGATAACGACAATAAATAATTGGTAACTCGCATACTCTTTGAATAAAGCAATATCCCAAATTGTTCTTCGTCTCCTATTTCAATTATTTTATTTGTCAATACATTAATTTCCTGTCTTATCAGACCATCTGTTTCTCTATACTCCTGATATTCTGTATCAAAACGGCAAATGGAAGCTGGCCCCTGCTTATGATTTGATTTTTGCATACGATCCTGATAATTACTGGCTTAAAAATCACAACATAAATATCAACGGAAAAAAGCGTGATATTACGCAGGAAGATATTTTAGCGGTTGGGGAGAAATTTGGCATAAGGAAAGGTGAGGTTATATTTAGGGATATAAGGGAGGTGGTGCGGAATTTTAAGGATTACGCAGAAAAATACCAATATCCGGAAGCAAAAGCCAATGTTTTCGTGTAAGGGTTACAATTTCCTTATGCCGTTCACTTCTATTTCCACCTTGGAAAACCTTTCCTTGTCAACTTCACCGCTAATCTCTACCTTATCGTTCTCGCTAACGGAAAGATCTCCCCACAGTTTATCGTCAATCTCAATGGTTATGGTTTCGGAATTATCGGAGAACAAATACTTCTCATTTCCTAAGGATCTTAAAATTTTTCCTTGCAAAAGCACAGGCGTGTCATCTTTAAGAGTTTTTGCTTCTTTAACCGATATTGCTTTCAATCCCGGTCCTGTAAAACCGCCCTTTTGCTGTTGCGCATTCAGGGTTACCAAGGTTCCCAGCAATAATACCGCCGCAAAAACCACCAATTTCCTAGTCATAGGCTCCTCCTAAAAATTGTAAAACTATATGTTAAATATAGAAAACATTAATTTATCCTAAATTCCCTAAAACCTACCTACCGTATTATTGATAGCAAAGGCAACCCAATTTGGATGTGCAAACAAGAGCCGGATACGCTAAAGAATTCGGCTACGGCAAAGAAAAGGCACTCTCGGAGAGGTTAGCCCAGTTGTCTAAGAATTCATCGTGATTTTGGCAGCGTAAAATTTTCAGACGAAAATCCGGCGCACCTGAGCAAAGCCTTGCGCAAAGTTGTTTTAATCTGCCGAGTGCCTGCATAGGCCTAAAGCCGTCTTGCATCATCAGTTCGTTGAAACGCAGTACTGCACCACGGACATCTATTTTAGCGGAAGGATTGAAAATCCAAGGGTTGTGCAAAGCGGCTCTCCCGATGGCAACTCCTTTAACGCCGTAATTTTCAATCGCATTCAAAGCCTTTTCCATGCTGTTTATATCTCCGTTCCCGATAACGGGAATTTTTGCCTTAGCTGCAATTTCTCCTATGATATTCCAGTTTGCAAGTCCTTTATAGCCTTGCTCCTTTGTTCTTCCATGCACGGTTAATTGTTCCACACCCTCACCCTCTGCAATTTCCAGAACCTCATTTACGCAAATGGAATTCTCATCCCATCCAAGGCGGCATTTTAAAAAAAGCGGAACCTTTATGCTTGCCTTCATGGCTCGCAAAATTTTTGCCAAATTGGGCAAATCCTTCAACAGACCCGCACCGCTTCCCTTCTTTGCGACCTTAGGGGCGGGGCATCCGGCATTGAGTTCAACAGAAGCCGCTCCGAGTTCCTGCACCTGCAAAGCCGCACTTGCAAGCCTCTCTGCATTATGCCCGAAAAGCTGTATGCAAAAAGGCTCCTCCTCTTTATCAAATCTGGCTGCTTTTAAATTTGCCGGTGTCAAAAAAACAGAACTTCCGGCAGACAGAAACTCCGAAACAAAAAGCGGCGAGCAATCGCCCGAAAGCGCTCTGATTAAACGGCGAAAAGGCAAATCCGTAACGCCGGACATGGGGGCGAGAATTATTCTCAAAGAACCGACTTCGCTCTCTGGTCAAAAGCCTCGTATTCAAAAATCTCTTCCGGTTTAAACCAGAATGCTATTTCTTTGGCTGCGCTTTCCGGGCCGTCTGAAGAATGAACTGCGTTTTCCGTCATTGAGGTTGCCCAGTCGTAGCGTATTGTGCCGGGTTCCGCTTTTGCGGGGTTTGTTGCGCCGTTAATCGCACGAACCTTTGCTATAGCGTTTTCGCCGGCAAGAACGAGTTGAACGGATGGGCCGCTTGTCATAAATTGGGCAAGTTCCGGAAAAAACGGTTTGCCGACATGTTCCGCATAAAAGCCTTCCGCATCTGCCTGAGTCATCTGTTTAAAGCGAATTGCGACAACCGAGAGCCTCGCTGCCTCGTAGCGGGCAATTATGCGCCCTATTAAACCGGATTTAACGGCATTGGGCTTTACCATTGCAAAAGTTTGTTCCATAAAAACTCCTTGGATTTGGTGTAATATAGAAAACTATCACAGTTCTTTGTTTGCTGCTATTGAAACTTTTTTAACTCTAGCTATATTGCATTCGTCCAAAACATCGACTATTTTCCCGCTGGGGGCCTCTCTGTCCGCAACAATGACGGCGGCGCGATCGGGTTTTTCCGCAACCATTTGCTGTAACATTGTTCTCAGCGCTCTCAAATCGACCTGGCTTTCATTCATGTGAATTGTTCCCTCGCGGCTAATGCCTATTAAGATGCTCTCTCTTGCAAGTTCCTGAGCAGAGCTTGCCTTTGGCTTGTTCACATCTACACCGGTTTCCCGGACAAAAGAGCTGGTGACAATAAAGAATATGAGCAGGATAAATACCATATCCAGCATAGGCGCAATATCTATGCCCGCATTATCCTTGTTCCTATATTTTTTAACAAAAGACATAACCGAACCTCTTATAAGATAGAAACCTCAATAGGCACGGAAATTTTTTTCTACATTTATAAGCTATGAACTTTACAACCATGAGGCCAGTGTGAAACTCGGAATAATCCTTTTAATTGGTGGTATCGGGGTTCAGATCCATGCCGCTAATACTGTGGCCGTCTTGGAAATATCCCCCAAGTCCGAACTGGAAAATGTAAGCATAACCGAAATACGCCACCTTACGGACGAACTCCGCCGCCAAGCCGTATTAGCCCTGCCTACCCAAGGTTACACCGTTTTAACAAGAGACAATTTAATAGCTCTAATACCCCCGGACGAAGAAGAAGCGAAGTGCCTCGCCGAAAGCTGTGCCGTGGATATAGGCAGGGCAATAGGTGCAGAGTACATAAGCCAAGGGGGCATAGGCAGCTTTGCCAACGAACTCAGCTTGTCAATAGAACTCTACGAAACGATGAGCGGTAAACTTCTCGGCAGCATAGTGATGGAGAGCAATGACATAAAAGGGTTGCTCACAGCCATAAGGGAACAAGCACCCGCCCTGTTCGCCGGAATAACAACAAATACAGACTTAAAAATTGAGAACCAAAAATTAGATAACCCTCAACCTTCAATCCCCAGCCCTCAGCCTGAACCCTCTCCATCTAAAAAAATCCGTACCTCAACCTGGATAGCCATAGGCTTAGATGTTTTAGGAGCGGCGGCCATAGGCTATGGAATTTATCAGCAAAATCAAAAAGACAAACTCTACAAGGATTACAAAAACAACCTGCAAGAATCCACGCTGAAAAAAGCAAACGATGCGCAAGATTTCAGGGATATAGGATTTATAGCGGGCGGCGTATTGCTGGGTGCAGGAATAGCAGTGCATATTTGGTTTTGAATTTATCAGCGTTTACTATATTCATCGGACATAAAATAGGAGGGGATGTTATGAAAAACATCAAAGTTGGCATTAAATTAATTGCCAGTTACGTATTCATTGCACTGGTAGCCGTAGGTATAGGCTCGTACTTGGTGTCTAGTCTGAATGAAATAGACAACAAGTACACAGCCTTGAGCGATAACGCTACAATGCCGTTGGCAGAAATAACAAAGCAAGTCCGAGTTATACAAAGGCTGCGTATGAGCTTGAGGGAAATGACGCTTGCAAAAACGGCTGCCGAAGTGGATAGAATAGACAACGAAACAGATGACATGGCTAAAGAAATTGAGGGATTGCTCGCGTATCAGAGAAAGCACACTATGGATCCCAATAATTTAGTTTTGCTGGACAAAGTTTCGGAGAATGTGAAAAAATACAATGACGGAGTAAGCCTTTATGCCGAAAGCGTTAAGAAAAATTTAAACGACAAAGAAGCGCTTTGGGCAAATTATCACAAAACGGCAGACATACTGAGAGTATTCTCGGACGCATTTCAAGAATACAGCGTAAAATTCGTCAACTCAAAAATTGAGTATGCCGGCAGAGTAAGCGATGAGAACTCCGATTATGTGGAAAGCTCTCAAAACACCTCTATAATTCTTCTGACCATTTTATTCATAATTTCCATTTTAGCCGGTGTTTATATGACCTTCAGCATAATAAACCCTCTTAAAAAGGTGGTTGCCGCTGTGGAAAAAGGCGAGAAAGGCGACATGACTGTGCGTTCCGAGCTGGAGCAAAAAGACGAGTTGGGAATCATGGCAAAAGCCCTTGATAAATTCTTTGAGCATTTGCAGGGTATTATGAGAAATCTTCGCTCAAATTCCGAGACTTTGGCGGGTGCAAGCGAAGAACTTTCCGCGGTGAGCAGACAACTTGCGAGCGGTGCGGAAGAAACCGTTAGCCAGAGCAATTCCGTGGCAAGCACGGCAGAGCAAATGGCAGTGAATATAAATGCAATGGCAACCGGCGCAGAACAAGCCAGCGTTAATGCAAACGAAGTTGCCGGCGCAGCGGAGCAAATGTCCACAAACATGAATACCATCGCTGCTGCCGTAGAAGAGATGAGCGCAAGCATCAGCCAAATAGCCACCAATGCAGGCGAAGCGCGTCAGGTTGCCGGAGCGGCTACGGAAAAATCCAAAGATGCAACCAATGCTATGAGCAAGTTGGGTATTGCGGCAAAAGAAATAGGGCAGGTGACGGATGTTATCAAAAAGATAGCGGACAAAACGAACCTGCTCGCCCTTAACGCAACCATTGAAGCCGCCAGCGCAGGCGAGGCCGGCAAAGGCTTTGCGGTTGTCGCCGGTGAAATCAAGGAACTTGCAAACCAGAGTGCCCAAAGCGCAGACGACATTGCCCGCCGCATAGAAGGCATTCAGCAGGGCACAGGCGATGCTGTTCAGGTGATTAACGATGTGAGCACAATTATCGTTAAAATAAACCACAGCGTAGAGGCGATAGCCGGCCATGTTGAGCAACAAACAAAGGCGAGCAACGAAATAGCGAGCAATGTAGCGCAAGCCAATATCGGTGCCAAGCGAGTAGCCGGTGCAATCGGTGAGGTAGCCAAAGGCGCAAACGATGTGTCGAGAAACGCGGGAGAAGCAGCCAAGGGTGCGACCAATGTAAGCCAAAATGTTGCAAGCGTGAGCAACGTTGCAAAAGAATCCGCTATGGGGGCAACTCAGGTCAATCAATCCGCCACGGATTTGAGCAAAATCGCAAGCGATTTGAAGCACACGGTCAGCGGGTTTAAGGTGTAAATATAAATAGCCGATATTTCTACGTTATTCACCTTGATGTCTAAAACGATAGCGATTTGCAACCAAAAAGGCGGAGTAGGCAAAACAACTACGGCGGTTAATTTAGCCGCTTGTTTTGCCGTATTTGAGAAGAAAACGCTTTTAATAGATATTGACCCGCAAGCAAACACAAGCCAAAGCGTGGGCATAAATGAGACCCAGGAAGAAGACATTTACGAGGCCCTTGTTTTAACCGAAAATCCGGAAGAAGCTACCATTGAAAGGTTGTCCCAAATTATAAAACCTGCCGCTCCCGAATGCAAACTGGAGCTTCTCAATATTTTGCCGTCCAGCCCGGGCCTTGCAAAACTGGAAATTGAACTTGTAAATGCCATGAACAGAGAACGCAGACTGCAAAGGCTTATCAAAGCAGTAGAAGTCAATTATGAGTACATAATAATAGATGCCCCTCCGAGTTTAAATCTGCTCACAATAAACACTCTAACGGCGGCAAACAGCGTTGTTATACCGGTTCAGTGCGAATACTTTTCGCTTCAGGGGGTGGCAGAGCTTTTGAATACGATAAAACTTGTGCAGAACAATCTGAACACAGACTTGAAAATCGACGGCGCGCTCCTAACGATGTATGACTCCAGAAATTCCCTTTCAAGGTTGGTGGCAGAAGAAGTTCGCAAAAATTTCCCCGGAAAAGTTTTTAACACGGTAATACCGCGCAATGTAAAACTGGCAGAAGCTCCTTCGCACGGCAAGCCGATTTTGCTTTATGATATTCAAAGCGCGGGCAGCCAAGCGTATATGAAATTCGCGGAAGAAATTTTGGAGATTGCAAATGGGTAAAAAACTGGGAATGGGATTCGGCAAAATTTTGAGCGATCACTCTGCAAATATTGAAAGCATCACAACGGAAAAAGCAGGTGGCACAACGAAAATTCCCCTTGATCTGGTGGATGCAAATCCCTACCAGCCTCGCAAAGTTTTTAACGAGGAATCCTTGCAAGAACTTGCGGAGAGCGTAAAGCAGCATGGAATTTTGGAACCCGTTTTGCTCAGAAAAAATGCCGGACGCTATCAAATTGTGAGCGGCGAGCGTAGGGTTAGAGCAGCAAGAATCGTCGGTTTAGATGAAATTGAAGCTAGGGTTTTTGATTTGCTCTCGGATAAAACGATGGCGGAATGGGCGATTATAGAAAACATACAGCGCGAAGACCTAGACCCTATAGAGGCGGCAAACGCCTATCAGCAACTTTTGGAATCCCACGGCTACACTCATGAAGATTTGGCCGCTAGGCTTAATAAATCCAGAACGGCTGTCACCAATTCGCTCCGCTTGCTAAAACTGCCGGAGCAGGTAAAAAAATGGATTGGCGAAGGCAAACTCTCCGCTACGGCAGCTCGCTCACTGCTCTCCCCAAACGTAAACGACCCGGTAAAGGCGGCAAAAGAGATTATTGAAAAAGGGCTTTCTGCCAGAGATGCGGAAACTCTTGCCCAAGAACCAAAAAAGAAAAAAGCTAAGGAACCGGAGGCAGCAGCTTCCGGTGCAAGGGACCCGGATATGCAGAATTTTTTGAACACTTTGCAAAATGCTTTCGGCACAAAGGTTGTGTGCAGAAGCTCTAGGAAAAACCCTCAAAAGGGGACTTTGATAATAACCTATTCATCTTATGACGATTTAACCCGCATCCAACAGGCTATATCATGAACAAACTCTACACCATACAGATAATTCCTGAAAACTCAACAAAAATACGCACATACCGTATTAAAAGGGTTTGGCTTAAACTGTTCGCTTGGATCATTTGCATTATAGCAATTTTGCTCGGCATATTTATATGGAAATTCACGGAAATAAATATACAACTTGCAAGCTCGTGGAAACTCAAATCCGATAACGAATGGCTCATGGTGCGGCATGCCGAATACGAGGCTGCATTTTCGGATCTTGATTCGATTTATGCCATAGAGACCCAGATACAGAATATTTTGGAAACCTATTTGGAAAACGATTCAAATAGGGTTCGCTCTATTTTAGATAAGAACCGCCTTATGCACATATCTTCCAAAAAGGTTCAGTTAGACACGGATTTTGAAGCCGAAATAAGTTTGAACAGGCAGAATTTGGATGTTTTTCCGAATATGCTCCCTGTTATGGGAGGGATTATAAGCAGGCACTATTCGGAAGAGCATAAAGCTGTGGACTTTGCAGCTGCCATGAATGAGCCGGTTTTTGCCACCGCAAGCGGCAAGGTTATTTTTGCCGGTGATAAAGGGGACTTTGGGTTTATGGTCGAGATAGACCACGGCGGAATTGTGACCCGCTATGCGCATTTGGCCAGATTTTCCACCAAACAAGGGTTTTCCGTTCGCAAAGGCGAAATCATTGGCTTTGTAGGCAATACGGGGAATTCCAACGGTGCTCATCTGCATTATGAGATTATTTACAACGGAAACAATGTAAATCCGGAGAATTATTTTTAGAGTTGCGATAATATTTTTCTATATTTACCTCAAATGCCCCTTTTTTGCGAAATAACGCCTCCTACCAGACCCTCCTATGGAGGCTCTGCCATACCCTCCAACACAGGCTCGGCGGCACGTTGCATTTGGGGGCAAAAAAAATC
>LIUH01000025.1:0-19925 GCA_001462225.1 Fibrobacteria bacterium GUT31
TTTTTTGACCCCAAAATGCAAAGTACCGCAGAGCCTCTGTAAGAGGCTCCGGCGAAGGGCGTATTTTGTGAAAAAGAGACATTTGGGGATAATATAGCAAAATTTTACGGGCTTGTCAAGGGGGATTCCATTCCCACTGGGGAATTTTGCCGTAAAATGCACAATATCGGGAAAATCCTATTAATCGGGGGTATCGGGGTTCAGACAAACAGGTGCTTTGCGTTTATGCTCGCTTGCTTTGTGGAATTTCTCTATTATGGCTCTATCTCGCTCGCTCGCTTTGCCGTTAAGCAGAAATTCGTCTATGCTGCTGTAGCTGATGCCCATTTCGCTTTCGTCCGTTTGACCGTCAAAAAGACCCGCAGAGGGAGCTTTGCTTATGATAAAATCAGGCGCATTCAGGAAACGCAAAAATTCGTAAATCTCTGTGACCGTAAGGTCGGCAATCGGGTTGAAATCAAAAGCCCCGTCGCCCCATTTTGTGAAATAGCCCATATAACCTTCGCTTAGGTTGCCTGTTCCGGCCACAAGCCTGTTTTCGCTTGCGGCAATCGCATAGAGCGTGGCCATTCGGAGCCGCGGAGCTATATTGGCAAGCGCAGAATCGCTGAGCTCTGTTTTTTCGCCCACAACGCCGGCAAATTTATTTTTTATATCGGACAAATCTACGAGCCGCACGGCTATGCCGAACTCCCGTGCTACGCTTTCGGCATCGTTTTTGTCTATTTCATAATTGCGTTTTGAACCGCATGGCATAATTATGCCGACTGTGTTATCGCAAGCCTTTTTGCAAAGAATGCCCACAAGCGTACAGTCTTTACCGCCGCTGTTTCCGTAAATAATGCCCTTTGCTCCGGCAGATTCCACGACGCCGCGAATAAATTCAACCCTTTGTTTTGTTTCAAGTTCATAATTTCTCATTGCCAATACCCCCTTTAAGACTTTTGTATGTAGCTATGGCAATACATGTAAACGGAATTGCCAACACAAGCCCTAAAAACCCCAGTAATTTTCCCCAAACCGCAAGTGACATTAAAATGAGAATAGGCGGAAGGCCGAGTGCTCCACCCATTATTTTCGGAGTTATAATCATATCTTGCAAAATCTGTACACCTACATAAATTGCAGTTATTATCAGAATAACCTGCCAAAAAGGCATAGCTGTTTCCAAAGAATAAATCAATCCCAAAAATGCAGCTATGGGAATGCTCGCTATTTGCAAATAAGGTACCATGTTAAGCGCACCTATAAACAAACCGAACGGGAGCCCCATAGGGAGACCCATTATGCTAAACGAGGTTGCAAAAAGAACGCCTACTATTGAAGCAATAGCGGTTTGCGCTCTGAAGTATTTGCTCATTATAGTGTCAAAAGAACTTACAATGTTCAAAATTTTTTCGGAATATTTCTGTGGAATTTGCGCTGATAATTTCTTTTTCATATTTTCAAAATCAAGCAGCATGAATATAAGGCATAGTGCTATCATAAAAGCACCGAAAATCCATGCGAACATTTTGCCGACTCCGGAAAATACGCCGGCGGCACTTGGTATAATTTTTTCCAAAAAACTTTGCGCAATTTTTTCCAAATCAAAATTCTGGAGTTTATCCCAAATAGGCTGAAAATTTTTTTCTTCCCATAAAGACTGTACCTTTTCCCCAATACCGCTCGGCAAATATTTCATAATTGTATCTTTCCATGCACCGCTGCTTGCGTATTTTTGCAATAAACGTCCTAAATTCACAATTTGCTCAATCATCATAGGGATAAATATAAAAGCTGCCCCAATAAGAATTACAGTAAGCACAAGAAACACCAAAGAAGATGCCAGCCATCTGCGCTTAACTTTTTTTTGCAAAATGTTTACAAAAGGATTTAGAATGTATGCGAGCAAAAACGCTACAATAAAAGGGGTGAGGATTTCGGACAAATAGTAAAGCAGTATGAAAAATGCCGTTATACCGAAAACTGCGAAAATCAGCCGCATTTTGCGGTCTGAATTCCAGTAGATTTCGGTATTTGGCATAAAGGTACTATTACTTTATTTTCCCCTGATACACAGCTTTTTTGCCAAGCTGTTCTTCTATGCGAAGCAGCTGATTGTATTTGCAAATGCGGTCGGTACGGGAGAGCGAGCCGGTTTTTATTTGGCCTGCACCTGTGCCAACAGCAAGGTCAGCGATAAAGGAATCTTCGGTTTCGCCGGAACGGTGAGAAGAGATAACTCCATAGCCCGCCTTTTGAGCCATTTTAATGGCCTCCAGTGTTTCGGTTACCGTGCCTATCTGATTTACCTTGATGAGTATGGCATTGGCGGCTTTAATCTTTATGCCTTTTGCCAAACGCTCCGGGTTGGTGACAAAAAAATCATCGCCCACAAGTTGCGTTTTTGCACCGAGTTTCTTTGTGAAATTGACATAGCCATCCCAATCGTTTTGGTCAAGACCGTCTTCAATTGAAACTATGGGATATTTTTTTGTCCAGTCGGTGTATTTTGCAACCATCTCTTGAGCGGTATAAAGTTTGCCCGGCTCGGACTTCCAGAATTTGTAGCCTTTGCGGCCACCTTCATCAAAGAGTTCGGAAGATGCACAGTCAAGTGCGATTGCGATTTGAGAACCCGGTTTATATCCGGCTTCTTTAATGGCTTTCATTATGTATTCAAGGGCTTCGTCATTGGTGAGGTTGGGGGCAAAACCGCCTTCGTCGCCGACGGAGGTTGCCAGTTTGTCTTTTTTGAGCAGGCCTTTTAACACATGGAAAATTTCCGTTATCCAGCGCAAGCCTTCGGAAAAGGATTTTGCGCCGACGGGCATGATCATAAATTCCTGAAAATCAATTTTGTTATCTGCGTGTTTGCCGCCATTGACTATGTTAGCCATTGGTGTTGGCAAAATGAATTTTTTTGTGCCGTGCAATTTGCCGATGTATTTCCAAAGCGGCAGTTTGCCGACATGGGCACCGGCAACTGTTACAGCCATGGATGCGCCAAGAATGGCATTTGCTCCGAGTTTGCTTTTATTCTTTGTGCCGTCTAATTTTATCATAGCGGCATCAAGCTCTTTCTGTTTCAAAGGATCTTTTCCTTTGAGCAGTTTTGCGATGGCGCCGTTAACGTTAGCTACGGCTTTGAGTACGCCTTTGCCAAGGTATTTCTTTTTGTCGCCGTCTCGCAGTTCGCACGCTTCATACTCACCGGTGCTGGCTCCGCTGGGAACTGCAGCACGAGCTACAAAGCCATCGGCCAGCGTTATTTCTACTTCAACGGTCGGATTGCCGCGCGAATCTAAAATTTGCCGGCCTACTACGGATTTGATTTTTGCCATTTTGACAACTCCTTTTGGGTTTGATGAGAGGAATATAGAAAACTTTGCGGATAACTTGAAGTTGTGAGCGTTAACCATGGTCGTACGCTTTAAACTTTGTATCAAAAGCTATTATATAAAATGTTCCGAATGCACTTCGATAGCCCAGCATAGCAGCCATACCGCTGAATCTGAATGCTAAAATATTGGCATCTGCTGGGGCACAATTTGATATCTTGGATTTCAAGCCTTCTTCAATCTTTTCGCAACCCAATTTATGTCTGCTAGAAAGTCGAATTTCCGCCCAAGTAAGTTGAGATAGCTTGTAAAGTCTGTCCACCAAATGGACTTTATCTTCTTTCTCCAAGCTATCATAATCAAACGGAGCTTGTTCTATAACATATCTGAAAGAGAACCTTGGCGGATTTTTTTCAGGATTGTATTTTTCTTCAGTTGGTTTTACTTTTTCCGATACATTGTGCCGCGGTTTGGGGTGCTTCATTTAGCCTCTTCGTCATCAACAAGCTGAGTTTTAAAATATTCCCGCATAGCTTCATGGGTAATTTCATTGCTCCGTTCATTGCGATAAGCCTGTAGCCAAGGCGTGTCTTCGTGCGTGAGATTGCGAAGTTTCCAAGCGGAAAATTGCCCAAAGTAATTATGCACCATATACAGCACTTCAAGTTCCTCTTTGCTGAAAGCGTTGAGCACATCTACATCAGGGATTGGAATATAACCTGCGCCGTATTCTTTATATTTATGGTATAAGTCAACGCAAACAGGGCCATGTTCCCAAGCTTCTATACGTTCGTTGAACAGCGGAGTATCTACCATAGCTAAATAGAAACCTTGGGCGTAATAAACCAATTTCTGTAATTTCATATTGGACATAAGGTCGCCAGCATCGGGATCCTGACTCTTAAGAAAAAAATCAGCAACTTTAAAACAGGTGTTCATTTTTGCCTCCGTTCATAAATGTAGTAAAATTTTTCTACATTCCACCTATGGACCTAACACCCTTAGATATTCGCAATCAGAAATTCAGCGGAAAAAAGCTGGGGGGCCTTGACCCGGAAGAGGTGCAGGCCTTTTTAAATCAAGTTGCTACCTCTTTTGAAAATCTGCTGGTAGAACGGGCAGACTTGCTCAAAACCATAAACAACGACAAAAAAACCGTTGAAGATTATCGCAGGCTGGAAAAAAGCCTTACCGATGCCGTATATACGGTGCAAAGAGCTTTGGACGAAATAAAGTCTAAAGCGCATAACGAAGCGGAATCAATAATTGCACAGGCAAAAGTGCGCGCGGAAAAAGAAGTAGACGCCATAAAAAGCCAAGCTAACGACTTGCATGCGGAAATAGACCGCTTAAAGCAAATACGGGTAGGCTACTTTGTAAAACTCCGCAATTTGATGAGAACTCAAGAGGATCTGCTCAACAGCTTGGAAAATGAAGGGTAATTATGCTCCGTTTTTTCGCCTTGGCTGTAGCTTTGGCTTTACTTTCCTGCGCTCCTAAACAGGTATCTGTTTTACAAGCAGAGCAGTCTGCGGGAGTCGCTGAAAAACAGGAATCTGCAAATAAACATTTTGAACAAACTGAGCTTGCGGGCGAAAGCACCGAACTGGACGCATCTTGGGGGCTTGGCTCCGATTCCGTTGAGACAAAAATAAGCAAGGAATCGGTGAAGGAATATACCTCCGCTTCTCTCGGATTTAAATGGAGCACTAAGGATACCCTTTGGCACAATTGGGAGAGCATGGCGGAGATGAACCGTGATGCGGATTTAGCGTTGGTGAATGCGAGCGAAGAACTCGGTTTTTTTATTTACGGTGCCTTAATAGACATGAATTTTTTGAATGCGGAAGATGTGTTCAACGCAATGCTGATGCGCCATGGCATTACACCCGGCACGGAAAACATTTCCATTAGAAAAAGCAACAGTGGCGGCGAGAGCGTTTGGAATTTTGATATTGCGTTTGTCTCGGGCGGCTATGATTTTAACTACAAGGGAAAATTCTTTTTTGGCGGGGGCCGTGCAATTATGGCAATCTCCTGGGCGCAGGGAATTCTGTACAACAAGTTCAAAAACGAAATGGAACGTGCGGTAAACGGGCTTAAACCGGAAAAGAACTTTGACAAGAACGGAAATGCGAAAATCCAAAAATTCAGTGCTAGGATAGTGAACCTAATAGGGCTTCTGAGATTAGTGGAAGATAAACCCATAGAGGCACTCAGTTATTTTGAACGAGCCAACTCAATGGATCAGAGAGATACCATTTATTTGATAAATTGCGGTTTTGTGTATCAACTGAAAAATTTGTACGGCCCCGGAATTTCCCATTTTGAATCTCAAATTGATTTGGTTAAGCAAAGCGGAAAATTGCTGTATATTTTGAGCGCGATGCACAAATCCCTTTACAATTTCAAAAAGACAAAAGAATATTCGGAACTCGCTTTGGAAAAAATGCCGCTTGACGAGGAAGCGAATATAAATTTTAGCGATGCCTTGTGGGGGCTTGGTCAAAGAGCCGCTTCTTTGGAGATTGCGCAGGAACTTTACGAAAAACAGCCTACGGAGCGGTTGGGAATTTATTATGCAAGAACCCTTATGGGGTTAAACCGCTACAGCGAGGCTGCGGATTTGCTCATGGATGTGAAAAGGCAATTCGGCGTTAGTTCGCAATCGGCTTTGGTTTACACGGATGTGCTTTTTTTCTTGAACCGCTATGAAGAAGCCCTCTCCGTTAGCGAAGATGCCTTGTCAAAGGACAAAAAAAATGCGAACTTATTATTAGCAAAAGGAAAAAGCCTTTTTTATTTGAGGAACTACAAGGGAGCAGAACAAACTCTGAACCAAGTGCTCGCATTGAACAGCGAGAGCGAAGACGCAAAGAGTTATCTCTCCGCTTCAAAGGCGTTTTTGGGCAAAGCGGATTTGAAGTCCATTCAAAAGGCTATAGAACCGGCGGAACCCAAACCTGCGAGCATTAAAGGATTGGTTTTGGATTCTTTGAGCAAAATAAAGGATTATCCGGTTGCGGCTCATTATTTGCAGGAGACCGTGAAAATAACTGCGGGCAAGCCTTGGGTTAGCACGGAGCAAAGTTTGTTGCAGGTTTTAAATATCAGCGGTGTTCAGTTGTTTAGCGAGATTACAAAAGATTTTTTGCCGGGCATGGATAGGGTTTATATAAATGCCCTTGATGTTTACGATTCCGCTTTTAAATTGAAATATTCTTGGAACCCGAAAAACGCCTACATAACCTATGCAACGGCAAACGCTCATGGCAATGAGGCACAAACCGTGCATTTGCCTTTGCAGCTTTCGGTTGGGGATTTTATTTATTACATGGCGAGCCGCAGTGCTATAAAAACAGATGCTTCCGTTCCTTACACTAATTATAGATTCAGCCGTGAATATCCGGTTGGGAGAAGCGTATTTAAGGTTTACGCAGACACTACAAAAATTCTGTTTGACGAATACGGAGATGTGGAGCGAGCGGGATTTTCCAACGGAATAGAATGGCGGCTTGATAATCCGGTTGTTATACACAAAGAACCGTATATGCCGGCCTATAAAGATTTTGGAAGCGGAGTGGTGCTTGCGGCGAAACTTCTCTGGAACGAAGAAGGCGAGCGTTATCACAATTTGATTCAGCATCAGTACAAAAATTCCATTCCTGTAAGAGAGCAGGCTTTTGAGGTTGCAGGGACAAAAAGCAAGCTGAATGCGATTTATGCCATTTCCGACTGGGTGCGTAAAAACATAAAATATACTCCCAGAGGCTTTGGCGGTCATTCGCTAATTCCAAAAACCGCGCTTGCGACGCTGCAGGAAAAACAGGGTGATTGCAAAGACCAAAGTTTGCTGCTTCAGGAGATGCTCGCAGCCATAGGGGTTAAAAGCCATTTGGCATTGATACACTTGGAAGAAGCCGGCAGCGAGGCAATTTCCTCTATTCAGCAGTTTAACCATGAAATTTTGTATGTGCCGGCGACAAAAGACAATCCGGAGCTTTGGATGGATCCCAGCGATAAGGTAAGCAACCGCCGTCCTATTCCACTGGATTTGGAGGGCCGGGTAGCATTGGTTATAAAGGGGGATTCCAGTTATTCAACGCTCACGCCTATTTTGGAAATTAATCAGGAACACGAGGCATTTTTGTTTCATCGTTTGCGTATAGATGAAAAGGGCATTGGCCATTTCAGGGATAGCCTTATTTTTACCGGCAAGTTTGCCAGTGCAATAAGAAACGAGCTTTTGCAAAGAGACCAAAAGGAGCAAAGCGATTATTTTGCAAAGTGGATTTCGCAGAGTTTGGAATCTGCGGAGCTTGTGGTTTTTATGTCGCAAAATGTAGAGGATTTTTCAAAACCGTTGGTGCTAACCCTTGTGTATAATTCTCCGCAGTTCAACCCATATCCTGCGCTTTGGGAGCGTTCATTGATGCGTTTGCCGGCGGTAAAGGAGCGTTTTCACCCTATACGCATACCGCATGAGACAAAGTTTCACTACTCGCTTTCCGTGAGTTCCGCAAAAGGTTCCGTTTCCTTGAATACGGGGAATGAAAAGCCTAAAAATATATTTGTTGAAATGAAAATTTTGGACAACGGCAAAAAATGTTCTGCCAACACTTGCAATTTAAACCTGCAATGGCGAACAGACGCCGTTTTCGCTGATCCCGGTGAGTATGAAGGTATTAGGCAGGAATGGGATGCGGCGTTGAGGGTGGCAAGCCCAAAGGTGGAGATAGGGCGTCGCAACTTACTATATTAATAAGTACACAAACAACTGAGGTAATGCTATGAAAAACATCAAAATCGGGCCAAAACTGATAACCGCATTTGTAATTATTGCGATTTTAGCTAGTGCTATGGGCATATACATAGAATTAAATCTGAAAAATATCAATATGCGTGATAATATGCTGAATGAGCAAGGAGTAGTTCCTTTAAGCTTGCTGGTAAAAACCGCCGAGCAGGCAATGTTACTGCAAGTATATACGCGAGATTACCAATTGTCTGCAAACGACGAGGAACGCAAAAACGCTATGAATAATATAGATGGCGCTCATGCCATTTTAAAAGATGTTCTCGGCAAACAGATTGATTTGGCAATAAACGAAAGCGAAAAACAGGATTTAATAAAATTGCTAACCGCAGTTGACAACTACGTAAAAGAAACTCATGCCTTTGCAAAGGTACCCATCATACCATGCCCTAGCTCCGGAATAAACTTGAATCCCTTGCCAAAAGCTATAAATGATGCCGGTGCAGAAATTTTTAGAACAGGAAACATAGCCATAGGAAACAAAATTGAAGCAACCGGAAAGTTCGCAAAAGAAAATGACGATGTAGCCCATGAAGCTACAACTTTCTCAAAAATTTTGATAGCCATAATTTTCTTGTTTTCCATAGCATTTGGTTTGTATCTCACATTTTCCATCATCAACCCTATAAAAATCTTAGTCAACGATATTAAAGCAATGGCATCAGGCGATATGACCACGTGCATCGCCTTAAATCGCAAAGACGAGCTTGGAGTACTGGGAGATGAACAAGATAAATTGTCTGCAAAATTACGGAATATTCTATTAGGTTTGCGCAACAGTTCCGATACTTTAGCCGGAGCCGCCGAAGAACTTTCTTCCGTGAGCAAGGTGCTTGCAAGCGGATCGGAAGAAACCGTTAACCAAAGCAACACTGTTGCAAGCACAGCCGAGCAAATGGCCGTTAACATACACACAATGGCGAGCGGCGCAGAAGAGGCAAGCGTAAATGCCAACGAGGTGGCCGGCGCAGCAGAGCAAATGAGCACCAACATGAACACCATAGCCGCAGCAGTAGAGGAGATGAGCGCAAGCATCAGCCAAATATCCACCAACGCAGGCGAGGCTCGCAAAATTTCAGAAGCGGCAACGGCAAAATCAGGTGATGCTACCAAGGCCATGAACACGCTTGGGCTAGCGGCTAAAGAAATAGGCCAGGTGACCGACGTAATCAAAAAGATAGCCGACAAAACGAATTTGCTCGCATTAAACGCAACCATAGAAGCTGCGAGTGCCGGCGAGGCCGGCAAGGGTTTTGCGGTAGTTGCCAGCGAAATTAAAGAACTAGCCAACCAAAGCGCGCAAAGCGCAGATGACATTGCCCGCCGCATAGAAGGCATCCAGCAGGGCACCGGCGATGCGGTAACCGTGATAGGCGATGTAAGCGACATCATCACCAAAATAAGCCATAGCGTGGAGGCCATAGTAGGCCACGTTGATCAGCAGACCAAAGCCAGCAACGAAATAGCGAGCAATGTGTCACAAGCGAGCATCGGTGCAAAGAGAGTGGCTTCCGCCATTGGCGAAGTAGCTAAGGGTGCTAATGATGTTTCAAGAAATGCGGGCGAAGCGGCAACAGGAGCTCACCATGTTAGCAGTAATGTTGTGGGAATGAGCTCGGTGGCCAAAGAGAGTGCGCAAGGCGCGGCTCAGGTTAACCAAAGCGCACACGACTTGGCTAAAATTGCGAGTGAATTAAAGCAAACTGTGAGACAGTTTAAGGTTTAATTAGCCGTTAATAAAACACAAAAGAAAATGCTGCATCTGCCAAAATAATTGCGGTTATGGAAAATACAACGCATTTGGTAGTTGCTGCGCCTACAGCATCTGCACCGCCTCTCACCGAGAGGCCTTTTGAAACGGCCACCAAAGCTATCAGCCACCCGAAAATCAAACCCTTAAAAAGCGATTTTGCCAAAATTACCATTGAGAGCGATTCTCTAAGCTCAGATATAAACAGGGAGGTCGGAAGCCCTATGTAAAGAACGGCTACCAAATAACCGGCAAAACAGCCGGCTGTATTTGCGAGCATGGTTAGCAATGGGGTAGCTATGCTCATAGCTTGAAACCTGGGCAGTACAAGGTACTGTACAGGGTGAATACCCATTACCTTTAACGCCTTTACTTCTTCTTGAACAACCATAGAGGCTATTTCCGCCGTTATTGAAGAGCCGGACCTGCCGGCTAAAATAATCGCAGTTATGAGCGGACCTATTTCCATAAACATGATAACAACAACACCGCTTACCAGATAAACCCCTGCTCCCAGTGTTTCCAACTGAACCGCAGATTGAAACGAGAGCGTTAATCCGACTAAGAACGTTAAGAGAAAAACTATGGCAGTAGCCGTACTCCCCAGCCTAATCATTTGGAGCGAAAATGCACCTTTAAAAGGCAAACGCATTTTATCAAAGCGGCCAAGGGTGCTCCAATATATCGATTCACTCAAAAGATAAACAATATGCCTAAGCTCATAATACAAAGCATAAATAGCATCACCGATGGATTCTATAACTTTCAACTCTCAACTCTCAATTCTCAACTCCCAAAAATCAGTTCCCCTTAATCACCGTATCCTTAGCGAGTACTACAATTCCTGATTCCGTTAAATGGAACATTGCGCTGTCCCGTTCCAAATTGTAGCCGATTTCAAAGCCTGCCGGAATGTGCAAACCCTTTTCTATAATCGCTTTGCGGATTTTTGCGCCCGGGCCTATTGACACATCGGGGAAGAGTATGGAGTCTTCTGCCAAGGCTCCTTTTTGAACCGTAACGCCCGGGCTTAAAACGGAATTTACCACGCTGCCGCCGCTTATAACGCACCCTGCCGAAACAACCGAATTTACTGCCGTCCCCTGCTCACCACCTGTTCCGCTTTGGGAAAATTTTGCCGGGGGCATATTCCAGTTAAAGGTGCGAATCGGCCAGGCTTCGTTGTAAAGATCAAATATCGGTTCTTGTGCGCATATATCCATATTTGCTTCATAGAAAGCGTCTATAGTACCTACGTCGCGCCAATATCCGTTTGTTTTCGGGTGCTCGCCTTTCACCAAATTGGTTGTGAAGTCGTAAACATAAACGGGATAATTGGGGTAGAGATGGGGCAGAATGTTATTCCCAAAATCTATGGCTTTTGGGTTGAGCTTGTGAATTTCCAAAAGCTGGCGCACCAAGAATTTGCTGGTGAAAATGTAATTGCCCATGCTGGCTAGGCACCAACCCGGGCGGCTCGGTATTTGTTTAGGATTATTCTTCGGTTTTTCTTCAAAGCCTATCATGCGATGATTTTCGTCAACTTCTATAATGCCGAATTCGTTTGCCTCTGCAACGGGAACCGGAATAGCCGCTATAGTGAGCGTAGCTTGGCGTTTTATATGGAAATCCACCATTTGATTGACATCCATTTTATATATATGGTCACCGCCGAATATGGCTACAAAGTCCGGGCGCTCATCTGTTATAAGATTTATGTTTTGGAAAATCGCATCGCTGGTGCCTTTATACCATTCGTTTCCCGTGCGCATTTGAGCCGGAACCAGATCCACATATTGCCCCATGCTGGGATTCAGGCTCCACGCCGCAGATACATGTTTGTTGAGCGAATCGGATTTGAACTGCGTTAGGATTTTGATTTTTAGTATGCCGCTATTTACAAAGTTATTGAGCACAAAGTCTATGATGCGGTATGTACCGCCGAAATGCACAGCAGGTTTTGCCCGATCGCGTGTTAGGGGGGAAAGTCGGCTGCCTTGGCCACCAGCCATAATCATGCAGAGGACATTTTTGTTGTGCCTATAGGAAGTCGCGCTCATAAGGCAAATATAGTAAAATTTACTATATTCTACACCTCTTTTGTGAGGTTTGTTTTGCACAATGCGATAATCAACCGTGCTGCCGACAATGCCAGAATTTTGTCTGCGGCTATGGTACAAAAAGCTAAATCCGGGCATCCGGGCGGCGCAATGGGCGCCACGGAGTTCTTTTCCGTTTTATTCAAAGAATTTTTGAAATTCAACCCCAAAAACCCATACTGGCGGGCAAGAGACAGATTCTTTATGGATCCCGGGCACATGTCGGCAGTGTTTTATTCCGCACTTTGTTTCACAAAAAGATTGACCATAGAAGATCTAAAAAATTTCAGGCAATTGGGCAGCCATACCCCCGGGCACCCGGATTTGGATATGCTGCGAGGCGTGGAGAACACCTCCGGCCCCCTTGGGCTAGGGCATGCTCTGGCTCTTGGCTCCGCCATTGCAGAGAGAATTTTGGTAAACCGCTTTGGAAAATTATTTGAGCATAAAACCATCTGCCTTTTATCGGACGGCACCGTTCAAGAAGAAATTGCCTATGGAGTCGGGCGCATGGCCGGGCATTTAAAACTTTCCAATTTAATATTTTATTTCGATTCAAACGGAATCCAGCTTTCAAGCGCAACAAACGAAGTCATGAGCCACAGCGTTGCCGCCCAGTATGAGTCATGGGGCTGGCGTGTTTACAGCATTGACGGCCACGATGCTGAGGAACTCAGAAAAGCCTTCACAAACGCTTATTCGGAAACCGAAAAACCCGTTCTCATAATAGGCAATACCACCATGGGAAAGGGTATTAAAGATGCTCAAAACAACGCATTTGAAAACCAAGTTTCCACCCACGGGCAGCCGATAGACGCAGCAGGAGCTTCCACAGCCCAAACCATCGCAAGCCTTGGCGGCAATCCCGAAGATCCTTTTGCGGTTTGGCCCGATGTCGAAGAGGCTTTTAATCTGCGTTTGGAGGAACTGCAAAAAGACGCCGATTCTTGGCAGCACAGGTTTGAAACTTGGAAGAAAACCTATCCCGCCTTGGCACAAGATTTGGAAAATTGGCAAAATAACAAAGCACCCGTTCTGGATCTCTCCGTTGTTCCGCAAAAACAGGGCGTTGCAACAAGGGTGAATTCCGGTGCAATTTTGGCATGGCTTGCGGAAAATCAAAAGAACATGGTTTGCTCCTCGGCAGACCTTTCAAATAGCGATAATACCCAAGCGTTCTTAAATAAAACCGGCATATTAAAGCCGGGCAATTTCAGCGGCGCATTTTTACAAGCGGGAGTTGCCGAGCTTACTATGGGAGCTGTTGCCTGCGGCATTGTTTTGCATGGAGAATTTACGGCTACCTGCGCTACATTCTTTGTGTTCAGCGATTACATGAAACCTATTTTGAGGCTTGCATCGCTAATGGCTTTGCCGGTAAAATTTTTGTTCACCCATGACAGCTTTAGAGTCGGCGAAGACGGCCCCACTCATGAGCCTGTTGAGCAAGAAGCGCAAATTCGCCTGCTCGAAAATTTAACCCTGCCAAGCGGAAAGCCCGCAATGCTGGTTCTCCGCCCCGCAGATGCAAACGAAACCACCCTCGCATGGGAAATAGCCATGGCAAACGGCGATAGCCCAACCTCCCTTATACTGTCTAGACAAATAATGCCGCCCTTGGAAAATCCGCACTCAAAGGCGAATGCCGCCGGCTACATTGTGCAAAATGCGGAAAACCCGAATTTAACATTCGCCGCCAACGGTTCCGATGTTTACCTATGCTGCCAAGCAGCGGAAATTTTGCGCGAAGAGGGAATTTCCGTGCGCGTGGTCAGTGTTATGAGCCCAAGGCTTTTCATGAATTTGCCGCAAGCGGAACGCGAGGCTATAATTCCCCGCTGGTCCCCTGCCTTTGCTGTTTCCAGCGGTTTGCCTTCTGTGTTTGAACCTGTGGTTGGTCCTTTAGGCCGCTCATGGGGTTTAACCGAATTCGGAAAATCTGCTCCGGCAGGCGTTTTGGAAAAAGAATTCGGCTACACTCCCCAAGCAGTCGCTGAGAAAGCAAGGGCATACCTAACGGATTACAGAGAGATGCGGAGGGAACTATGCTCATAAGTTTTTTAAAAAAGGAAGACAACGGAGGCGAATCCAAGTCTAAGTTCATGGGCAGAGGCGATATAATTTTCGTGCTCGTTTTGATTGCAATAATCGGCGGTATTTGGTATTATAATAAAAGCACCAAAGAAAAAACTTACAGCCATTACGCCCGGTGCGAAACCCTGTTCGCAGCAGATAGTTTGGACGATGCAAAGAAATGCTACGAGGACGCATTGGATTTGGGCTACCACCCGGAAAGTTTGCAAACCGTCAGGTATAATAGGGCTAAAGAGATAGACAGTATTTTGATTTTAAAGATCGCACACTAAAATCGTGATGTCGTCCACCAATTCGTTTCCTTCGCAAAAATTATCGACATCTTTCAAAAGGGTTTGCACAAAATCTTTGCAGTTTTTATCTGCGGTATTTTTCATAAACTCATAAATGCGTTTGTGGCTGAACTGCTCTCTTGCGGGGTTCATGGCCTCATTTATTCCGTCTGTGTAAAGGTTTAAGCGATACTCGCCGTCCAGTTTCAGAACTTTATCCTCCACCGTTATGTCCGGCATAACACCTATAAAAAGTCCCGATGATTTTAGCAATTCTATTTCACCGGTTTTTTTATTCATAAGAGGCATGGGATTATGCCCGGCGTTTGTGTATATCAGCTCCCTTGTGCTTTTTTGCCATATCGCATAAAAAACGGTTATGAATTTTCCGCTATCCACTTCGGTTACAAGAGTTCTATTTATGTTCTTCAATGTTAAAGCCGGGCTTATGCCGTTCATAGGCGAAGATGATTTCAGCATTATTTTGAACATGCTCATGAGCATAGCCGCCGCCGTTCCATGCCCGGACACATCGGCTATGACAAGGCCAATTGAACCGTTGCCTAATTCAAAGCAATCGTAATAATCTCCGCCTACCTCCAGATTAGCTTTGTACTCCGCAAATACGTCTAAAAATTCTTCAGGGAAACTGGACGGCAAAAGTTGCTGCTGAATCACGCTCGCCTGTTGCAAATCCGCTTTCAGCATAGAATGTGCTTTTCGCAGTTCATCATAAGTTGAGCTTAATTTTTCATTTACTTTCATCAAAGATTCATAAGCTCTGAAAGATTCTATTATCAACCCGGCCTGTGCAACCGCAGCGTAAATCATCGCAACGTCTTCGCCTGTTATCGCATCGTGGCCGGTTAAATCCAGCCAAAGCAATCCTTCGCATTTGAACTGGTCGCATTTTACACATGCACGCCGTCTGTCGTCTTCCGAGGCAGCATTTACGGCAAGCCCTGCATTTAAGTCGGTCCAGCAATACAAGTTTTCCGAATTGTAGCATGAGCAATCCGTTCTTTGGCAATTTTTGGTTTTCCAGCATTCGTCAATCACCCTTTTGAGCAAAGGGAAAACGGTATAAGCCTTGCACTCAAGCATTGAGAACGAGTCGGTATCGGGAACAGGGTCTGCCAAAATGTGTTTGTTGCAAAAAATGGCATCTGCATATTCACCGGCTGTAAAATTTATTTCGGCACGAAAATCTTTCAGTTTATCTTCGTCAAAGCCAATGCTTTGCAAAGGTGTTAGGCAAAAATTCACCGAATCTATGCCTAGAACCATAACCCTGTTATAGCCGGCCAAATCTCCAAAGCCAAGACACAGCCCTTTGAACACTTCTTCAATGTTTTGCGCTTGCGAGGTTATTTTTCCTATTTCGTTGGACGTGGAATATGCAAGCAACTGCTTGCGAAGCGTTTCCGTTAAACCAAAAGCATCTTCAGTAGTAGAATTCGGTGCCATTATTCTATGGGAAAGTAGAAAAATATTCCAGCCGCTCAATGATGTTCAAATGCTGCGTACAGGCACTTTCGCAATTCCCGCATTGTATGCAAGTCCCGGCTATTTCCGGTGATAAACTCCAATGCCATTTTAGCTGGTTGTAAACATTTTGGTCTGTTTCGCCTAGAATTTTTCTGTTATATGCATCCATGAATTTTGGAATAGGGATTTTCTGAGGGCAATCATCGCAATAGGAGCAGCCCGTGCAGACCCCCTCAAAAGATTTGGAAGCATTTGCTTTTGCCGCCGCTAATTCTTCATCGGTTCTCTGTTTGTATATTTCCATTGCGCTTAACGCCAAATCAATTTCTTCTTTATTTGCAAAACCCACCAGAGCAACAGACAGGGGTTTATGGTCCCACAAAAAATGCAAGGCCGCCTTAACCGCATTTTCCTTGCTGCATTCTTCGCCTCTTTTCAGCAAAAATCTGCAAAGTTCCGGATTATTGGGAATCAAGCCGCCGCCGAGAGGGTTCATGATTACCGCGCCGAGATTTTTTTGCCGTGCAACATCAAAAGCCATTTCACGGGTTTTGAAATTATACGCGGAATATCCGAACAGCACGCCTTCAAACACAGGCTCGGTTAACAGTTCGGCTATATCGTTTTGAACCATGTGGGTAGAAACACATATATGGTTTATCAGTTTTTCTTCTTTCAACTTTTGAAAAGTTTTTATCACGCCGTTATTTTTGCGTTCTCTCCAACCCTGCGGGCTCATTATGCACCATATATGGTAGAAATCTATGCTCGGCACGTCCAATCTTGTAAGCGAAGCCTCTATTTCTTTGCGAATTTCCGATTCTTCGGATTGAAAGGTTTTTGTGGCAACATAATAAGGAAGCCCTTGCCTGCGCAGTTCCGCCAAGCCCTTGCCGTAAACGGTTTCGCTTTTGGTTTCAAAATATCCCGGTGCGGTGTCAAAATAATTCACACCGTTCCGTGCCGCATGAACCATCATCTCAACGCACTTGTCGTGATTATCTATCTCCGCAAAGCGCATTCCTCCAAAACCGAGCAGTGATACCTTTTTGCCGGTTTTGCCGTAATCTCTGTATTGCATATTTTTCTCCTTATTGCAGTCTCCCTAAAACATATTCATTAAACCACCAGGGAATACCAACTTCATTTTTTATATTCAAAATACTGTCTTTTTTCTCCGCAAAAAAAGAATATTCTCTTTTAACATCTGTTAGTGTATTATCAAAGAAAAAAGCATTATCGCAAAGCCGCATCGCATTATAAGCATTACTTAAAGAACGAAAATACCTTTCTTGAATTTTTTCCATTGGCACGGAATGGCCGCCTTTGCCGATTCTACCCTGCACTCTTTCCGAATTCAACAACGGTCCTTTTGTCGCAATAAAATACAGATACACTTTATATCCGTTTTCTTTTGCAAAACGAATTTCATCTAATTTGGAAGGGTGAGAAAATACGGTTTCATAAGCAAAAGACGATTCCGATTCCAAAATCATTTTACGTCGTAAAAATTCAGCCAAACAAGCGGATATATAAGAAATTTCCGAAAAATTTTTCTCAGTCAATGAAATAACGGAACCGTCTATATTTAATTTGCTAGCAAGTTTGAATGATAACTTGTTTTGAAAGGTGGATTTTTCCAGAAATTCCAAAAATTCATTTTTTGAAAAGTTTATGGGATAATAAGCCAAATTCAAAAAATTCGATAAATCTTCTGTTATGGTATCTGCATTTATAAAATAGTAATCATTGAAAATATGGCTTTTCACCAGATAACTGTGAAGTGTGGACTTGCCGGCCCCGTTAGGTCCTGCAAAAATTCTCAACCTTTTAGTTCTCGGCATTCGGCAACTCAATTACAAAAGGTCCATTATAAATTACATCCGGCGGGACACTGCCTATGATTTCTTTGCGTCCATCGGAATATTCTTTCACAATTTGGTCATTTTCAACATAGCAATTAGGTATTCCAAGCCGTTTATTTTCCAAAAACGCAAGCCGGCCGGCTTCGGAAAATAATCTTTGATATTCCTCGTATCTCGGAGTATTGATAATCGGCTCATCATCGTTATACACGAACATGTAGGTAATGTAGAAACTTTTGGGGATTGGCAAGGCGAGCTTTACCCGGAATTTTCTATATTCCATCAAGAAACAAACCAAAGAGGTTATTTATGTCCATTAAAGTAGGTATTAACGGATTCGGTCGCATTGGCCGCATGGTTTTCCGCGCTGCCGTTCAGAATTTTTCCGGCGATATAGAGATCGTGGGGATTAACGATTTGCTGGAGCCGGACTATCTGGCTTATATGCTCAAATACGACTCCGTTCACGGTCATTTCAAAGGGGAAGTCTCCGTTGACGGCACAAACCTTGTGGTAAACGGCAAAAAAATCCGCTTAACCGCAGAGAGAGAGCCGGCAGCTCTGAAATGGGGCGATGTAGGCGCAAATGTCGTGGTTGAATCCACAGGTCTCTTCCTTACAAAAGAGGCTGACGGCAAAAAACCGGGCGCAGATGCTCACATTCAAGCCGGCGCAAAGAAGGTAATCATGAGCGCACCCTCCAAAGACGATACTCCGATGTTCGTTTACGGCGTTAACCACAAAACCTACGCCGGGCAAACAATCATCTCTAATGCGAGCTGCACCACAAACTGCCTTGCTCCTCTCGCCAAAGTTATCCACGATAAATTCGGCATTGAGAAAGGCCTTATGACTACCGTCCATGCCGCAACCGCAACGCAGAAAACCGTTGACGGTCCCTCCAACAAAGATTGGCGCGGCGGCAGAGGAATTTTGGAAAACATAATTCCTTCCAGCACCGGCGCGGCAAAGGCGGTTGGCAAAGTTATTCCCGAGTTGAACAAAAAACTCACAGGCATGTCTTTCCGCGTTCCGACCTCCGATGTTTCCGTTGTGGACTTAACCGCTGTTCTAAAAACAGCCGCCACCTACGACGAGATTAAAGCCGCAGTAAAAGCAGCGAGCGAAGGCGAATTGAAGGGCATCTTAGGCTACACCGAAGACAAAGTGGTTTCCACAGATTTCCGCGGTTGTGCTCTTACCTCCATATTTGACGCCGAAGCCGGCATAATGCTGGACTCCAACTTTGTGAAGCTGATAAGCTGGTACGACAACGAATGGGGTTACAGCAACAAGGTGCTGGAGATGGCGAAAGTTATCGGGTAAACAGCGAAGCGTCCCAGTCCTTCCAGACCGGGTCGTAGCCGTTTTGTTTTATTTTGTCTTCTACTTCCGCAGGGGTTCTGGAATCGTTTATTTCCCATTGCGGGAGTTCATTTTTGGAAATTGCATAGCCACCCGGGTCCGTGCGGCTGCCTGCGCTCATGGTGGTTAATCCGAGCATCATAGCGCGATCCCTGAAATTAGCGGATTCCCTTGTGCTCAAAGAAATTTCCACATCGGGAAAGCATATTCTGTAAGCACACATCAGTTGAACAAGTTCTCTATCGCTCGGAGTGCATAGCTCAAAAGTTTGCCCTTCAAAAGGTCTTAGCCTTGGAAAGGAAATGGAAAATTTGCTCTTCCAGTATGTCTCTTGCAAATAATTCAAGTGCAGTGCCGCAAAAAAACTGTCTGCTCGCCAATTTTCCAAACCCAGCAAGGTACCAATGCCGATTTTTTTCACCTCTGCCATTCCGACTCTGTCCGGGCAGCGCAGGCGGTATTCAAAAACGCTTTTTTTCCCGCTGGGATGGTGTTGTTTGTAGGTTTCTTCTCTGTAAGTTTCCTGATAAACATAAACGGCAGTCACTCCGTTTTTTGCAAGCTCAATGTATTCTTCCGTGCCAAGCGGCTGAACCTCTATTGAAATAGAAGAAAAATGCTCGCTGCAAAGTTTTACCGCATCCAGTATATACTCAAAGCCGGCATTCTTTGGACTTTCACCCGTCACCAAAAGTATGTGTTCAAATGGACCGGCTTTTTTTATAGCTGCAATTTCTTCAACGATTTCGCTTGCAGTGAGAACTTTCCTTTCTATATGATTTTTTTGGCTAAAGCCGCAATACACGCAGGAATTTGTGCAGTCATTTGAGAGATAAAGCGGCAAATACAGTTG
>LIUH01000025.1:20137-23788 GCA_001462225.1 Fibrobacteria bacterium GUT31
GCGGCAAAATCTTCTATGTTTATATTTTCTTTCTTGGTGAGGGCACGTTCAACGGATTGCAGTGTGGTAGTGGCAATTTTTTTTTCCACTTCGTCCCATTTGAATTTAGATAGAATTGAAGAGAACATATCGGTGGCTAATATAGTAAACGCGGATTTATTCGCTTGGGGAGTGGCTAGTAAAAAAAACCTATATTTATGTACATGATGATGTATAACACTCAAAATGCAGGAGTTTGCAGTGCGGGCAAGGCCTAGCACTTATAGACTCAACAATGACACAAAAGTTAACATCCGGCAAAAAAAATATATATTAGGGGTTGCATTTTTCTTACTTCTGTCATGTTCCGAAAAGTCGTGTTAGATACTAATGTAGTAATCTCTGCTTTTTTAACTGCAAATGGCAATCCTTCTAAGATTCTGTAAGAGCGTGAATCGCTAGCCCTATGCGCTACGATTCCCTTTTTTCCACTCCCCTTGCGAGTTTATCAACATTTATTATATTCTACTTATGGCAAAAAGCAGATTATCAAGAGTATATCATGGGAATTATAGAATTCTTTTTTAAGGATTCCGGAATGACCGAAATTACGATCGTAATGGGACTCGGTTGCATCGCTTGGTTTTTCGCTATGAGGGAGTTGTTGAAAAAAAATGTGGATGAAGGAAGTAAAAATGCGGTGAATTTAGACAGAAAATTGCGCGGGCAAGCGGAAAATCCGACAATGATGCTTACATATATCACTAAAGAACAGATTATGGATCTAACAGCAGACCAATTAAGGGAAATCCCGGAATCCGAAGTGGACAAGTTGCCCACGGTAATGAAAAATATGTTCAGAAGGCGTAAAAATGAAGTTTTGCTCGCTGATAGAGCAAAACATAGCCAATAAACGCCCCTTAGGGATTACCGGATAGCATTTGATCTATCATTTCACACGTAACATTACCGAGACTAGGTCCATAAAAATTAATGACCTGGCCTTCTTGGGTAGGGCAGTTAAGTATAGGTTCTGGCGGACAGGATTCTTGAGGGATCATCATTACATTATAGGAGCTTCCCGCAAATTGACAAAATTCTGCTGATACAGCTGCGGTGAATTGCACACAGATCTCAACGTCCGGCAATGGACTGGACTCGGCATAACACGCCAGGTTGCCACTAGTAGTAGTAGTTTTCTCGTCATCGTCGGATGAGCAAGAAAGTGTGAATACCATAGCAAGCACAATGCCTGCCGCTAGTAGAAAACGCTTCGTTTTCATAGTGAACCTCCATTTTTTTACGTGCCCATAATATAGTAAACATTGAGTTAATCATCACTTACTATATTACCCCATAAACCCCGGAGATTTTTATGCCTTTTGAATACGAAGAAAACCTGCAATACGGCAAAGACAGCACAGAGTATAACCTTATCGCCAAGGCTAACGAAGCGGGGGTTTCCACTGCCGAGTTTGATGGCAAAAAAATTTTGAAAGTCAGCCGTGATGCGTTGGTTAAACTAACCGAGGCGGCATACTCCGAGGTGAGTTTTCGCCTGCGCCCCGCACATACAAAGCAGGTTGCGGCAATTTTAGATGACCCCGAGGCAAGCCAGAATGATAAGCTGGTCGCCCTTACAATGCTCCAGAATTCCTGCGTTGCAAACGAGGGGGTTTTGCCCTTTTGCCAAGATACCGGCACAGCGGCGGTTTTTGTGAAAAAAGGTCAGCATATCTGGACGGATTTTAACGACTCGGAAGCCATATCCGAAGGCATTTACAACGCCTACACAAAATTAAATCTGCGTTATAGCCAAATAGCGCCGCTAAATATGTACGAAGAAACCAACACCGCCTGCAACTTGCCTGCGCAAATAGATATTTACGCCGCAGAAGGCGAGCATTTTGATTTTCTCTTTGTAGCCAAAGGCGGCGGCTCGGCGAATAAAACTTACTATTGGCCTATGACAAAAGCCCTGCTAACCCCGGCGGGTTTGGAAAAATTTTTGAACGAAAAGATAAAGAGTTTAGGCACTGCCGCTTGCCCCCCTTACCACTTGGCTGTTGTAATCGGTGGCACAAGCGCAGACGCTAACTTGAAACTCGTTAAACTTGCAAGCACAGGATACCTAGACAACATTCCAACCACAGGCTCCAAAAGCGGCAGAATTTTCCGTGACTTGGAAATGGAAGAAAAGGTAAAGATATTAGCGCAAAAAAGCGGCATTGGCGCGCAGTTCGGCGGAAAATACTTGGTGCACGACGTGCGGGTTATCAGAGCCAGCCGCCACGCCGCAAGCTGCCCTGTTGGAATGGGTGTAAGTTGTTCGGCAGACCGCAATATAAAAGCAAAAATCACCGCAGATGGTTTATTCTTAGAGAAAATGGAGCACAACCCCGAACAATATTTGCCAAAAGACGGCTACGCATCCTTGGGCTTAGGGCAACCTGTGAACATAAACATAGACCGCCCGATTAAAGAGGTCTTGGCTGAACTCAGTAAATATCCCGTAAAAACGCCGCTCTACTTAACCGGAACCATGATTGTAGCACGAGACATAGCTCATGCGCAGTTGGCGGAGATTTTGGAGAAAGAAGGCGATTTGCCGGAATATTTTAAGAAGCACCCAGTGTATTACGCCGGCCCTGCAAAAACCCCGCCCGGCAAACCCACCGGCAGTTTTGGCCCCACCACCGCAGGCAGAATGGACTCTTATGTTGCCAGCTTCCAAGAAAAGGGAGCGAGCCTTATAATGGTAGCAAAGGGCAACCGCACACAAGAAGTCACGGATGCCTGCAAAAAATTCGGCGGTTTTTATTTGGGTTCAATCGGCGGCCCTGCGGCCTTGCTTGCAAATCAGAATATTTTGAGCAACGAGGTTTTAGCATTCCCCGAACTCGGCATGGAAGCCATTCGCAAAATAACCATAAAGGATTTCCCCGCATTCATTATTGTGGACGACAAGGGGAATGATTTTTTTAAGGGGTTGATATAAGTAATGAATGCCAAGCATCTTTCATATAATCAAAAAACCAATTTAGGCAGCTTTTACACGCCGCCTCATTTGGTGCGTTTGGTTTTTGACACTTTGGCAAAAAATGTTAGTGGAAATTTTGCAGATGTTGTGCTGGAGCCTGCTTGCGGTTATGGTGCTTTTTTTGCGGAAAAATTTCCGCAAGAAAATGTTAGATTTATCGGAGTTGATATAGACCCGATGGCTCTAACCCTTGCAAGCAAAAAATTTTCAAATGTCGAATTCAAAAAAATCAATATGCTATCTCAAATCTCCCGTGCAAAATTTGGAATAAATGAAAATGAAAAATTGGCGATAGTTGGGAACCCGCCTTATAACGATGTGACTTCTCATGTAAAAAATAAAATAAAATCCGAGCCTTGTGAAATAGATCGCGAAATAAAAACCCGTGATTTAGGGCTTTCTTTTATGCTGGCTTTTGCGAAATTGAAACCCGATTATATAGCGGTTTTGCATCCGCTTTCTTATTTAATCAAAAAAGCCAATTTTGAAACGTTGAAACCTTTAATGCAGAGTTATGAACTATTAGATACCGTGGTTTTTAACAGCCAAGAATTTTCGGAAACATCCAAAGCAAACGGGTTTCCCATTGTAGCCGCTGTGTATAAAAAGAATGCGCAAGGCACAAGCTATGA
>LIUH01000026.1 GCA_001462225.1 Fibrobacteria bacterium GUT31
TTCCCCCAGAAAGAGACATTAAAGGACGCACAAAAAAAATTTGAAATATCATTATGGTTACACAATAAGTTACACTCATGGTTTGCCGAGAGAATTATACCTATAAATTTTGATATTATGGTTACTTGGGGAAAATTATGTGCGGAAAACCAAAAAACATTGCCTGTTATAGACTCCCTAATAGCGGCTACCGCAATAACTTATAGAGCAACTTTATTGACAAGAAATATCAAAGATTTTGAGAATATAAAAGAATTAGAATTAATAAATCCGTGGATATAAGTTTAAATGAAACTTTCCGTCAAAATCCAACCTAAAAGCAGCAAAGAAGCCGTGGAGCAACTTGCCGACGGTTCCTATAAAATTTTTGTTCATTCTCCGCCTATAGATGGAAAGGCTAACACAGCAGTTGTGGAAGTTTTGGCAAAGCATTTTAAGGTAGCAAAGAGCAATGTAAAAATTGTTAGCGGAGAAAAGAGCAGGAATAAGATTGTGGAAATATTACTATATTCATCTCATGAATAATAGGAAGCCAACACAATGCTAACGTCAAAAGCCACCTACACGGAAAATGCTTTTCTCCTTTACACGGAAGCAGCCGAATGCACCGACGCAGACAAAAAATTACTCGCTGCGCCATATCCTGCACTCTACGAACTCGCCTTTGAAAAAAACATTGACTGCGATGTATCCATAAAATTTCTAATTGAAATTGCAAAAAATGCTGTCTCTGAAATATCTCACAACTCGGATATTGAGGTTCTAAGAGTTGCTCCGGAGCCTAAACAGGAAGCTCTGCTTGCCCTTGTGCGCTCCGTTCCTTACACTAATGGCTGGGAATTTGTGAATGCAATCTGGATAAAGAATTTTTGGGGCAAAATTTCGGATGTATTCAATGCGGAAATTGCAAATTGAAAAAGGCTTGGTAAAATCGCTGGTTGTTGGTTCAGGAAGAAAACCTTACGAGATAACGATAAGGATTGATTTATTGAACAAAGAGGCAGAAAAAGAAATAACGGATTTAGCAGGGAATAAAATTGAGTCGTTGGAGCCGGAGTTGCCGTGCGACTTGACAAAGATCCTTTGCTGTTTTTTAAATTGCGCGGAATTGACTTCAATGTATTTTTGAAGAAAACAACGGAGAGCAAATTATCTTTGCTTTTGCAAAATGCGGGTAAAAAGACTGGGCGGGTTATTGAAGGTTGTGATGTTGGAAAAGTGTTTGGGGTGACGTCTTGCTTGCCAAACTAAAATCTTATCCAAAGCATAACAAAAACTTGCATATATCGTAATTTTCAAAAACTAGCTTTATAAACCGAATGCTTAATGCAACAAAAGAAAAGTGCAAGGATTTTTTTGAAGCGCATGGTGAAAAATCTTCTCGCGATACCTTTGAAGGGGAATTAAATTGCGAGGCCGGTAAACTTTTCTTTATAACCGTAATAACAATAGTGGCGTGGTTGCCTTATATCCCAAATGATTTAAAATTGCACCAATTCCCGATGTTCGCTGTTTCTATCAGAATTGGGCTTAGTCTGTTAAGTATCTGTTTAATTGCGTTAAAATTTACGCCTAAGTTCAGAAATCGCCCGAATATAATGCTGGCCATGCTGATTGGGTATCTTTTTATAGGAACATCGTTGATTACGGCTACCGCAGGCAAATCCGTAAGTACATACACCGGCGGTTTTTGTTTTATATTGATGTTATCCACTTTCACACCGTTTCATTTGAGATTAAAAGTTTTAGGAAATATTTTTTCATTTTTGCTGTTTTTCGCAGTGGGAGCATTTGTGGGTTTGAATTTTTCGGAAGATTCTATTCAATATTCCATTAACGATTTGTTCTTCGCATTTTTGGCTAGCACGCTAATCGCTTTTATCATAAATAATATAAAATACAAATCATGGAACAGGCGACAAAAGTTAAACCATGTTAACAACAATTTGCAGGAAATGATTGATACCAAGACCAAGGCGGTTGTGGAATTGCAAAACACCATGCTGAAAACGATTGCGGAACTTGTGGAATACCGTGATGACATCACGGGCGGGCACATTGGGAGAACTCAGGGTTATTTGGAAATATTGATTCATTCAATGCAACAGAACGGTCTATATAAAGATGAAATTTCTTCATGGAATATAAATCTTGTTTTGCAATCGGCACAGCTTCACGATGTAGGTAAAATCGCTATAAAAGACAATATCCTATTGAAGCCCGATAAACTCAGCTATGAGGAATTTTCGCAAATCAAAGAGCACACTATATTTGGCGAAAAGATAATCGCCAAAATCGAAAAAAGCACAACCGAACGGGCTTTTTTAAATTACGCAAAAATTTTCGCAGGTTCACATCATGAAAAGTGGGATGGAAGCGGTTATCCCAAGGGCTTAAAAGGCGAAGAAATTCCGCTTCTCGGAAGGATTATGGCTATTGTAGATGTCTATGATGCGCTCACCCATGAAAGACCCTATAAGAAAGCGTTTTCACACGAAAGAGCAATTGAAATTATCACGGAAGGCAGAGGAACGCATTTTGACCCTTTGCTTGTTGATTTGTTTATTAGCATTGAAGGTGTTTTAACGAAGGTTTAATTTATGGGGCGTATCCGGCATTTGTTTGCGCCTCCAATTTGGGTTGCCCTCACGGGCAACGTGTCGGTTGGGAGCATTTCCGCCATTGACGGCGTGCCTTGTGCGGCGTTGGGGGGCACAATATTTGTCTGAACCCCGATACCCCCGATTTTTGGGATTTCCCCGATGTTCCGCATTTCGTGGCAAACGACACCGTTTATATCCACGGTAGGGGCGACCCTTGCGGTCGCCCCTTTGCCATGATGGTCGCCCCATTTACCGCGACGTTCACCCCCATTTGCCGCAAAAAACGGCAAAAATCGCCGCAAACATGGGGAAAAACGACATGGCGAAAGGGGCAACCGTAAAGGTTGCCCCTACGCCCACAACGAAATGGCAAATCCCCTTGACAAAACCGCAAAATGTTTCTATATTTGTACCCTGATGGCAAACATAACCCCAAATATGGCACCATACACCGTATCCGTACCCGTAGAGACGGATAATTATCC
>LIUH01000027.1:0-4695 GCA_001462225.1 Fibrobacteria bacterium GUT31
TAGCGACGTAAACTAATTGTTGTTCCTGTTTCTTGTCGTATTGTATGACTACTTTCTCGAACGATGCTCCCTGAGCTTTATGTATCGTTATGGCACAGGCCGGAACTATAGGGAAATGGACTCTTCTGCATTTTATCGCGCCATTACGACCTAAACTTATACGCACGCTGGTCTGTTGTATGGGAGTCCAGGATTGTTTCAGCACGGATAACTTGCACAAGACGTGCGGTTTAGCCCTCATCCTGATTCTCCTGCCTACTCGTTCTGATGGAAATTGAAGCCACAGCCGCGTCTTGGGTCTTAGTTCGGGGTTCGATGTAGGATTCTCGTCCTCTTCGCGCTCGATATCGTCTTCCGTAAGCTTCTCTATGTGCATGAGAGTGCCTATAGCTCCGTTGACTATCCCATCTTCTACGTCCACGTTCGTCGTGATCATGTACGGGTAGCCTACCGCCAATTGTACGGAGTAGGGGTATCCCAGGCACTCTGTCACGGTCATTCTATGTAATTTCGTTCTGGCATCAGCGAGTTCAGCGTTATTTGCGTATCCCGTGTATAAATCAGTGGCCACAGACATCATATCAGGCTTAGGTATGGCTTTCAAGTTGTATTCGTCCACAGATCGATTCTCGTGGAACAGACGCACGGCGTCTTTAACATTTTCGTCGCACCATTCCCTCGTTCTGAATCTACTTTCCACAGTCGCTGTCTCTTCGCGGTCCAACGGCAAGCCCGATCCGATCTTGGTTAGTATAGTCGAGAATTTTACATCGCTCTGCCTCATCACCTGCGTGAGCATGTAAGAATGTAGTGAATGCCACAAGATGGGACCGCCGATCATGTTCTTGTTGCATTTAAACACGGGCGTCGCTCTTACTGGTGGCAGTTGTCTGAGATCACCGCAGAATATGATGTGAAGCCCGCCAAAGTTCCTGTCATGAACTCCGGTGATCTGTTTCAACCGAGCGTCGATCTTATGAAATACGTCCGTACTCAACATGCTGATCTCATCAACCATGATACAAACTACACCGTTGAACATCCCGCGATATGTCTGCTCCATCTCGTTAGCCAAAGGCCTGTTGGAAGTTCTCATCGCCGAAATTCTAAACGCCGAATGAACTGTGGTGCCATGGAATGCCGAAGCAGCCTTACCCGTAGAAGCGCAGGCGACGTACGCGTTCCTCAGACTGTTATGTTTCTGAGTATATCTGTTGTATATCTCCATCGCCAGTTTTAACACGTACGTCTTGCCACAACCCGCGGGTCCCGTGAAGAAGATCTGTATGGGCATTTCATCTACAGCGTGTATTCTGTGTATGATCTCAAGCAGAAACGCCCGTTGACCTGCGTTGGTTGTTCTCATAAGCTCGCAGAACCTCTGCTTTGGCAGTACACCTTCTCGCCTCCTGACCACGGAGATGCTGCTGGATGCCGTAATGTCATAGACGTCATCATCATTCTGCTGTTCGCCTTCTTTCGTCGCTACGTTCGTCTGTATATCATCTCCGACCTCGTCAGTTCGATGCACGTCATTATGATCACAAAGCACTTTCAATTCTGCCATTAACTGTTGGATGTTGATGTTCATCTCATATTCTTTTCGTTTGGCCATAATCGTTTCTTCGTTATCATCATATATCTGTATGAATTTATTCCGATCCAGAATGTCAACAACCTCATTTCGGAATGGGACATACAGAAGCACCATCTCTCGTTTATAATTTACGGTGTCTTCTGTATCATAACACCGAGAACGTAATATGCGCTTTTCTGTTCTCTTACGGTATTTCGTTTCTGTGTTGTTGTTATTACTACTTTCATCTTGTTGTTGCTGTTGTATTTCATCGTCATCAGCTGCGACTGCGGCATCTGGATCATCGTCATGTCGCCCATAATTTTTTGATTTTCTGGCAGGAGTGTACCACGCGAGGAAATCTGCGAGGCATACGTCTTTCATGTCTGCGGGCCTCTCCTCGTACCGCTGTACAGGTCCTTTCGTCCAGACGTCGGTCGATTGTTCGTCTATTCCTTCCTCTTCCATCTGCTCGAGTCTCTTTCTCGCCTTCTGCCTTTCGTGAGGCCATACAGTCGGCACGTAAAAGACGTCTCTGCTGCCATAACTCATAGGCTGCCTCAGTAGGTACCACGCCGCTTCCTGCGCCGACATCTCTACCGCATTTAACATTTTCAGAGCGATTCTCTTCATCAATACGTCTTCGGTTATTTCGGGTGATTCTTCTTGCAATTTTAACAACTCTCTATGCAGATGGCTGATACCTCGGTTAGATTTATTTACATATTCTACGACGTATGCCGCACAACTGTACTCGTCTAGAATTATCTGCAGATCCATGTTTGAGTTGAGAACTGAACTGATGAAAGGGTTGAACGTATTTGTCATTATTTGAGTCATATCGCGTCTGAATATTATGGTAGGTCGTTTGATGGAAGCCCGTATGACATTGACGTACATATCGAGATCCAGTTCATTGTCAATTAGAAATGAAATTAAATCGTTGTACGACTTTACTGTAAGATTTAATCTTACCTGTTTAACTTTCTTCTGCAGTTGTTTACGTACATTGGAGTCCTTTGATAATGGCAGAAACACTCGAGTCCAAGGGAACGGCCAGTAAGGTATATTAAACCTACAAGTCCTCTCACCCCTCTTCGTACACGTGAACGTATGTCGATGCACGTTGTTGGCATATGCGGCGTCTCGTGTGTCTTCATCAGGGACTAAGAGATCGTTCTTGTTAACAGAGCAGAGACTGGTCATCATCTTTAGCGTTTCAGGCATATCCTCTGACACGGGTTCTTTAGGATCATTTTCTAACCATAACAGTATGTGAGCGTGTGGAGACCCCCTATGCTGAAACTCGATACGAACGAAGTAATCGATTACTCTGTATCTGCCGAACGGGTTGTAATTTCTCTTGGCTTTCAGCATACTCATTAACACATCTACCAGTTTCTTGAAGTATATGCAGCAGGTCACAGGATCTTCATTTACCAAAGTACTGCGCATCGAACGAGTGAGATATTTAGCATCAACATCTTTGTAATAATCGTTTAACGAATGTAGGATGCGTATTAGATGAGACCACCTCACCTCGTTCGCACTAAGGGTCATGAATGCGGTAGGTTTCCCCAACTGTCTGATCATGGCGAAGAGATCCCGTTTCCTCTCTGCCCAGTACTGCACACTGTTTGGTATAGATTTCAAGAATGACATATTCTTGTCAATCTTTTCCTTAATAAACGTCTTATTAGCTAAATCTGCGCGCGTGATGTTTTCATTTTCAGGTATACATTTGAATGTGTGTTTCATACCTTCAGAGACTCTCAGCCGCATGATCTTCATAGCCATGTACAATACATGCTCTGGAGTCACACCACGCCTGTCTCTACGGCGTATCTCGCTTGTCGCTATAGCATATGGTTTAGGATGCGCGTCAGTCTTGAAACTTCTACCTACTCCGTAGTATATTTGTGGGAACGACAGTTCTTCTGCATATGTGTCAAATATGACATTTAACGGAGCCTTGTTCTGTCCTGGAGCTATGGTAAGACATTTATCTTCATCCCACATAAATGTACTTTGTCGAGCAGCTATGATTTCGGAATCAGGAACACGAGCCACATCCGTCGTCTCGATGAAATCGTCTTTAATTTCAGATAGGTTGTCTAGATCGGTGAAGTCAGTCTTAATATCATATAATTTATACAAGGGTTGATTAACTAGATAATGCAGCCACGCTCTGACCGCTCCCTTGTTAACATAACCGCTGAGGTATACTGACTTGTGGAACAGATTCTTCTTAATATTAACGTTGATGGTTTCATCATCACTAAGTTTACGAGGCAAACATGTTACCATTTCATCTACATCCACAGGCACGTTCACTATCTGCCCCACGATGCCATAACCTCCCTCGTGTCTGAGTCTTCTTATCTGCATAAATGGAAGTCTTGGTGCTATGAGCCGTAAGCCGACAGGATCTAGTGGTGGTAGATGTGTAGGTTTCGGTGGATATTGGAAGCCATTACTTCTGCTCATATTGGGAATTCTCTTCTTTCTAAGCATGGCATGACAGTTGTTACACACCATATAACTTCTCACATCTTCGTCCGGGAATTTCCTCCTTAGCAATTCCAAACTCTCGTGAGGCACATCACGTAACGCACAGTCAGGCCACAACCTATCACACACAGAACACGAAGCGTCGAATCTTATATTTTCAAACTTGTAGTTGAAATGTCGGATCGCATTCTGCCAGTAGCGCGTTAAGTTCTCGTCTCGTTGATAATGTTGCCAAGCCGCATATTTCTGAAGCATCTGCTGTTCATCGTAGCTTGTAATATCTTGCTGTTGTGTTTTACATGTTTCTGTAGCTGGAATGCAAACATTTGAAGACGTCGAAGTGGACGAAGCTTGTTGTACGATGTCTTGTGTATTTTGCTGTGTAAGAGATGCGTTTGCGTCCCTTGTAATTGCAGATGCTGAAGGTACATCATAATCTTCATGTTGTTGTGTCGCGGTTTCTAGTTTAGCTTTTCCCTTCTTTCTTTCATAATACATTTTGTTGTATGCAGCTTTACGTGCACGCTGTTCCTCAATATTGCCCTCAGACTTAATACGTTTTTCGTACTCTTTAGTTTGTTCCGCTTTACGCTTACGCCTTGTAATAT
>LIUH01000027.1:4816-5078 GCA_001462225.1 Fibrobacteria bacterium GUT31
CCCTCAGACTTAATACGTTTTTCGTACTCTTTAGTTTGTTCCGCTTTACGCTTACGCCTTGTAATATCTTGCTGTTGTGTTTTACATGTTTCTGTAGCTGGAATGCAAACACTTGAAGACGTCAAAGTGCCCTTCTTTCTTTCATAATACATTTTGTTGTATGCAGCTTTACGTGCACGCTGTTCCTCAATATTACCCTCAGACTTAATACGTTTTTCGTACTCTTTAGTTTGTTCCGCTTTACGCTTACGCCTTGTAATAT
>LIUH01000028.1:0-5351 GCA_001462225.1 Fibrobacteria bacterium GUT31
GAATACGCGAAAATGAAAAGCGAATTGTTTGCAAGGATGAGTCACGAGATGCGTACCCCGCTCACTGTAATGTCTGCCTATGCGCAGTATGCCGTGGAGAAGCTCAGGAAATCCGGCACGGACGAACAAACCCTTGCAGACCTCACCAAAATCAGCAAGGAAGCCAAACGTTTGGCCGAAATGGCGGACGGCACGCTCAAAATATTGATGGCCTCAGCCGTTCCGGAAGTTTCCGAAACAGGCGGCACACAGAAATACCCGCCTGTGGACATCGGTGCCGTATGCCTTCGCCTCGTAAAACTTTTGGAACCCATCGCCTCGCAAAAGGGGATGAAAATCTCGGCGGCAATCGGCGACGGCATACCGGCAATACCGGGCGATGCCGACGCTTTGACGCAGCTTGTATGGAACCTTTTGCAGAATGCGATTACCCATTCGGAATGCAAATCAATAGAACTGACCATAGAAACTTCCGAGGGCGTAACGATTATTATCAATGACGACGGCGCAGGCATAGATGAAGAAATACTGCCACGGATTTTTGAACGCGGTGTAAGCGGGAAAGAAGGCGGAAGCGGCATAGGGCTCGCAATCTGCCGCGATATAGCCGGAAGGCACGGCGGGGACATAAACGTCGAAAGCGCAAGCGACGTGGGTACAAAAATAACGGTAACATTGCGCGGTATCGCCGGAAACGGAGGGGAAAATGTCTGACAGAGGAATTGTACTGCTGCTTGAGGATAACGCTGATGTCCTCGACCTTAACCGCAGAATGCTGGAAGAGGAGGGCGTCATCGTATTGACGGCCACAACCATAGCGGAGGCACGTGAGCGTTTGAAGATAGCCGTCCCCGACGTCGCGGTTTTAGACATTATGCTGCCGGACGGAAGCGGCATTGATTTTTTGGCGGAACTGCGACAGGTATGCGATGCGTTCGTGCTCTTCCTGACGGCGAAAGCCGAACAGGGCGACATTTTGAAAGGGCTTACAGCCGGCGGGAACGACTACATAACGAAGCCGTATAACATAGACGAGTTCCGTATGCGTGTAATGGGTTTTCTGCGCCTTGCAAGTTCGCGCTTAGACCGGAACACGCCGTCTTTAACCGAAGCTTTCGGACTGACCGAAACAGAACTCGCTATCTCTCTGCTTGTAATCCGCAGAAAGAAAAACAAGGAAATAGCCAAAAGAGTTTGCCTCTCCGAAAGCCACGTCAAGAACTGCCTCTCAGCCGTATATCGCAAGCTCGGCATATCCGACAAAGAGAACAAACGCGAATTGCTCGCCCAAATTCTGAAATAAATATTTTTTAGGGGTGCCCTTTGAGTTAATTTGCGACCGGATAAACGCTAATCTTCTGCCGCCTTTTATCTATGTGTTCGAATTTCACAAAACCGTCTATAAGGGCAAATAAGGTGTGATCCACCCCTATGCCTACATTGTTGCCTTTATGAAATTGGGTGCCGCGCTGGCGAACCAAAATGTTGCCGGCTATTACCTTTTCGCCGCCGAATTTTTTAACGCCTAAACGCTTTGACTTTGAATCGCGGCCATTGCGAACCGAACCTTGACCTTTTTTGTGTGCCATTGCTTATCCCTCCTTTGCAGCTATTTTTTTGAGGAATTTCTTTTTGCGAACCGGCTTGGGCTGCTTGCCTGCCGCAATATCTGCCGCTATTTTTTCTTTGCGGGTGAGTGGCTTGCCTTGCTCTTTTTGCTTTGCAAGGGCTACTATGCGGGCACGCTGGCGAACCGCTACCTGCGGGTCTATTTTTGCGCTTTTGCCGGCCACGTTGATTTCGGTTACAAGCACCTCTGTATAGCCCTGGCGATGTCCGCGGCGACGCTCGTAGCGAGTACGGCGTTTCTTTTTTAAGATTAAAACCTTGTCGGCTTTATCGTGGGAAAGAACTTCAACCTTAACGGATGCGTTTTCCAAGACAGGGGTGCCTACGCTTATAAATTCGCCATCGGCGAACAGCAATATGGACTTGAGTTCCAAAGAAGAGCCTACCGCTGCTTCTGCAACGCTCGGAACCTTTAAGGTTTTTCCGACTTCGGCTCGGTATTGGAAACCGCCTGTTTCAATTATTGAATACATTTCTGGTATCCTTTTCGAGTTAATGAGAATATAAATATAGAAAAAAATTCCCGCATTGTCAAGGCGGCACCCTGTTAATTTATGAAAAAACAGCGTTTTTCCACTAATTTGCTTGGGGAATGGTTAGTAGGGAGTGGATAGTAGAAAAAAAAATTTTTTTTTTGACATTTCCCCAAAAAAAATCTATATTTAGTGTCTAGACTTCAATCAGACACAATATTTAGTAGGAGATGAGTAAAATGCTGTCTTTAAACCTTACCCCAAATGCCACTAAGGTGCTGCAAAGCCGTTATTTGCACAAAAATGAAAAGGGCGAATGCACAGAAAAACCGGAAGACCTGTTTTTAAGAGTCGCAAAAGCTGTAGCTTCTATAGAAGCCTCTTATAGCGAAAATCCGAAAATCGTAGAGGAATATACCGAAAAATTTTACGATTTAATGGCCAGCGGCCGTTTTTTGCCGAACAGCCCTACCCTTATGAACGCAGGTCGCAATGCAGACGGAATGCTCTCCGCTTGCTTTGTTTTGCCTATAGAGGATTCCATAGATGGCATCTTCAGTACAGTCAAATCCACAGCCATTATTCAAAAAGCGGGCGGCGGAACAGGATTTTCCTTTGACAGGCTGCGCCCCACAGGTGATTACATAAAATCCAGCGGGGGAACAACCAGCGGCCCCATCAGCTTTTGGAAAGTGCTTTCCGAAGCCACAAATGCCATTCAGCAAGGAGCCTTTAGGCGAGGCGCAAACATGGGCATGATGAGCGTTACCCACCCCGACATAATAACCTTTATTTTTGCCAAACAAGATTTAAAAGCATTCACAAACTTCAATATTTCCGTAAAAATTCCGGATACATGGATGCAGGCTTACAAGGAAAATCCGGACAGTGCGCACGAGGTTTTAAACCCCCGCACCAAAAAAGGCTATGTTATCCCCAAAAAACTGATACCGGGGAAGTACGATATTTCAAAACTCTTTAGCTTGGATGATTACAATGCCCTGCCCGAAAAGGAACGCCCCGAAGTTTGGACAAAACGTGAGGTTTTCAGGGTTATAGTGGATTGCGCTTGGCACACAGGCGAACCCGGGCTTATTTTTATAGATGCCATAAACAGAGCCAATCCTACGCCGAATGTAGGCGAAATTGAGGCTACCAATCCGTGCGGGGAGCAACCTTTGTTGCCATATGAAGCCTGCAATTTAGGCTCAATAAATATTTCTGCGTTCATATATAAAGATGAAGACGGAAAAGTTGAGATTCTGCGCAGTGCTCTTGTTGAAACCGTTCATTTGGCAACGCGCTTTTTAGACAATATAATAGACGTGAACCAATACCCAATAGAAGAAATCGGCAAAATGTGCAAGGGTAACCGAAAAATAGGCCTTGGCGTAATGGGCTTTGCAGATGCTCTCTACAAACAGGGAATTCCTTACGATAGCGAACAGGGAATATCCGTTGGCGAGCGAATTATGCAGGTGATTAACGAGGAATCGCACAACGCTTCCGAAATTTTGGCTATTGAGCGCGGCAAATTCCCGAATTGGGAAGGCTCCATTTGGGATACCGTGCAAAAACGCCCCATGCGAAATGCGGCAACTACAACCGTTGCACCTACAGGCACGGTTTCCATTATAGCGAACTGTTCCGGCGGCATTGAACCCATGTTCAGCCTTGCGTTTTTTCGCAATGTACTGGAAGGGCAAAGGTTAGTTGAAATAAACCAGGTATTTGAAGAAATTGCAAAAGAACGCAATATTTACAGCGATGAACTGGTAGAAAAAATTGCGGAAAAAGGGACCTTGGCGGGTATTGCGGAAATTCCCGAAGAGTTTCGCAAAATTTTTGTATGCTCCCACGACATTGCTCCCGAATGGCATGTTAAAATGCAAGCGGCATTTCAAAAAAACTGCGATAGTTCAATATCAAAAACAATAAATTTGCCCCACGACGGTACCCCGGAAGATGTTGAAAAAATTTACATACTCGCTTGGGAGTCAAAATGCAAAGGCGTAACGGTTTACAGAGACGGTTGCAGGGAAAATCAGCCTATGGCACTTTCAAAAGCGGATGCTGTGCCGGCAACTGAAAAGGATATAAAACCTCGTCGCGACCCGATTGATTTTCAGGTTCGCAAACCCATGAAAACCCCGCCCATGCTGCCGGCAATTCGTATGAGGCAAACAACTCCCTTTGGGCATATGCACATAGCGGTTACCGTGGAACCGGTCTCCGGAAGGGAAATGGAAATTTTTGCGCAACTCGGCAAAGCCGGTGATGTTGTATCTTCCGATTTGGAGGCTATTAGCCGCATGGTTAGCCTTTATTTGCGCATCGGCGGTTCTTTGGAGGATATAATTGAGCAGTTGGAAGGAATAGGCAGCCATATGGTGATTCCCTCCAAAGACGGCAAGGTTATAAGTTTGGCAGACGCTTTGGGAAAAAGCCTGCATCGCTATCATTTGGCAAAGCTCACTTATGGGTTAGGCGATATTTTAACAGGCAAAATAAATTTTGACGAATTGCCCGCGTTAAAGGATTTTGAACAGGATATGACACCGGCGGAGGCAGAAAAAGCTCCGGCCAAGCCATTGATTGAGTCTGCGACAAGCCCCGCCAATCTTTACAAGGCAAAATGCCCGGAGTGCGGCGGAATTCTCTCCTTTAGCGAGGGTTGCGTTAAGTGCCCGGAGTGCGGGTATAGCAAGTGTTAGGTTTATGCCATAGATAAACGCTCACAGCCGCGGGTTGCGCCGCTTGCTACGCTAGCGGCGGCGCTTCGCGCTAGTCCTGGAGGCAACGAACTGAGAACAAGCCGGACTTATTGTAGTTGCTCCTGTCCACATCGCTGTAGTCGTAGCCCATGTGCCGGTTCCAAGCGTAGCTGCTATAGTCCTCCGTGGCACTCCACCAGTAGCCGCTGTTGCCGACATTGTAGAAATTGCCATCCGAGTAGCCGTCGCCGCCCGGGAGAGCCGAAAACCCGAACTCATCCGTGCCGGGAACATAACCACTACCAGTATTCCAACCGCTCTTGGATCTCAATTTTTTACCTGCCACATCTCTACCGCCAACAGCATTCTCCAGCGTTGTCCATTCCGCATCACTTGGCAAATGCCAGCCTCTAGGGCAAGCCTTCTTAGCCGTTTCCCAATTATACAACCTGCCGTACTTTGTGCAGTTGGCTGAGTTATTGCTGTGACATTTGCTGCCGCTCGCATCGTAATTCAAATTCTCTGCCATCCAAGT
>LIUH01000028.1:5474-47496 GCA_001462225.1 Fibrobacteria bacterium GUT31
TTCTCTGCCATCCAAGTTTGAGTGCCTATTTTAACGGCTCTATACTTCTTGCCGTCTCTGGCATCTGTCAACACCCCGCCGCTAACACCGCCGGATTGAACCTTATGCACATACCTTACAGTCTGCTTGTGCTCCAACTTGACATCTACCTTCTCCTTGCCACTCCCAATTCCTATCTCAGAACAAACTGCAACAGAACCGCTGAAAGGCGTTTCGCCGGCTCGCTGGCCATCAACAAATACCGGCTCGCTTACGGGTTTGCCGTCTTTCTCCGCGCTCAGAACCAAGCCACCCTTTCTCAATTTCGCATGAATTGACAAGTCTAGAACCTCGCGGCTGTTCTTGTTTATGCCTGCGTCAAAACTGATATCCTCATAGCAACGGTGGCTCAGTTTAACGCTATACTTGCCGGGAGACAATCTGTTCTCCCAAGATGAATAGGCCTTGCCGTTTATAGTCAAAATCCAACTCTCGTTTTTGCCTACGCCTTCCGAATAAGCGGGCTTGATTTCCAAAACGCCGAAGTTCGCTTTCAATTTGATATTCACATTCTGGTTGTTCTGCTTGATGGATACCGTTGTGTCTGCCCTTTCGTATTGGTCGAGAACGGCTATTATGCGAACACTGCCCTCTGAAAGTTCCGTGCTGCAAGGCGTTTTAGCGCAATTGGCCGCCGGCACTCCGTCAAAACTCAAAACAGCCCCCGCCGGCTCGGTTGTAAAATTGGCCAGATAGAGACGCTCCACATAAAAATCCTCATCCGCACCGCTTTGCAAACCGCTTATGCCGCCTGCTACGGGAACCGGTGCGGGTTGGGTGCCGGAAATGCCCGGCAATTTTTTGAACATGTCGGGTGCTTTATTGTTTATAGCGGACAGCAAACCGAATATATCTTTGGAAGATTCATCCGTGAGCGAGCTTACCAAATTACCGCTCTGCACATTGTAAAGTTCTACCTTAATGGTTAAATTCTTGCCGAAACGCCCTATCCGTCCTTGGCATATATAATCAGCACTTATTTCCCGGCCAAGTTTAGCCAAGCACCCTTCCGATTCCTTGCATTTTCTTACCATGTCCTCTTGAGAGCCTAGAAAAGCAACTATGCTCTGCTGGGTCATCACAGCGTAACTTTTCTCCGGCAGAATTTTAAGGGCAATCTCGCGAAGCCGGTCCGTAAGATGGTTCAATTCCGAATGCTCGACAGGCGGTTCGCCGTCATCAACTGTGTTTATTATCGCTATGCGTTTTTGCTGCCCGTAAGCGGCAAGGGCAAAGAGCAGCAAAAAGAAAAGAGGCCTGTACATAGAGGAATGCTTCATTATGCGGGGTAAGATAGAAAACTTTGATTAACTCGTAAGGGGAGTGGCTAGTAGGGATAATATTTTTGTAAATTTTTTGTCAAGGCACTTCATTCAAAACAATCCCTGCATTCCACATTTTTTTCACATCTATGATTTTTCCCACATATCCCGCGTTTTTGTCTCCGTAAAATTCTTCATTGCCGCGCATTGTGGCCTGTTCATAGCCGGCGGGATTATCGCTGAAAGCCAGTGTGGTTTCCATGAGTTTGTCAAAATGGTCTAGCCCCTCATCGCTTTTCCATGCCAAATACGCATGGCCGCCATAAGGCCTACTTATTAAAACAATAGCTGTTCTAATGCCCAAACTCTCTATGATGGCGGAAAATAGCAAAGCACCCTCTATGCAATTCGCGCTTTTTTCACGCATTACTTCCACCGGATACCTGATTTTTTGACCGGCATTTGTGGCAAAACCACCCAAATAATGCCATTTTCTCTCGGTTATCACTTCATAAACCGCTTTCACCTGCTCCTCTACCCTGCTTGCATCGCGCCGCTGATAAGCGTCTATGCTGCCGACTTTTTGAGCTACCTCCCTTTGCAAAGCGGGGATTGAATCCATTTGATATGTTATAAACGCCGTTATGTACTCCGGCTCCCGCCAATTGAAAAATTGAGGCGGCAATAACCTGACTCCGATTGAATGCTCAATCAAAGGCACCTTGTCGCCGTCCAACCCGTAAACACGGATTTCCAAAGTTGTTTTTGTTTCGCTTTTTATCGCAAAGGCTTCTTTCGCAAGGCTGAGTTCCTTGCCAAGCTCAAATTCCATGCGGCTTTGGGGCGGAATATCTTGTGTAATAGACGCCACTTTGCTAAAACCGTCGTTCAGCCAATATTGAAATGCTATCCTGTGAGAGTTGGAACCGGAGTTTTCAACCACACACTTTATATTGCTTGGAATATTATTAAAAGTAGAGGTGTAAATAATTTCTTCGTATCGCAATTCGTTGATTTTTATATCTTTCAGTATCGGTTTTTCCTCTTGAATTAACGGCAAAATTTTATTTTCCTCTTTTTCCGCAACAGTGTCTTTTGTGCCTTTATCTTTGCCGCAGGAGATTAAAAACAATGCGGCTATGAACACCAGCCTAACCACTGACTTTCCCCCTAAGCGTATGGCCATTAATCCCCTCTATCACGCAATCCACATACATTCCTTCCCTGAAATCCGGCTGCGCAGGCACTATCACCTTTTTAAAACTCCCTGTTTTTCCCACCCACTCACCGGAGTTTTTGCGAGAAGGTTTTTCCAAAAGAATTTTTTCAAAACGCCCAAGCAGAAGTCTAGTTCGCTCCAATGTTATTGAATTTTGCAAATCTATGGTTTTTTGCAAACGGGCTTTTTTTTGCGCCTCGGTTAAAAACTCCTTTTCCAAAGCCGAAGAAGTTCCTTCTCTGGGGCTGTAAGCAAACATAAATGCACCATCGAACTCTGCCTCTCGCAAAAGCATAAGAGTTTCTTCAAATTCCTCTTCCGTTTCCCCGGGATAGCCGCAAATTATGTCTGTTGTTATGCCGTAAAGAGGGTTCGAAGAACGCAGAGCTTCTACTATGCTTAAATAATTTTCCCTTGTATATTGCCTCTTCATCTTTTTCAATATAGAATTTGAACCGCTTTGAGCCGGCAAATGCACATGAGGAGCTATTTTCGGCTCGCCGAGCAAAACTTCCAGCAATTCATTTGTATAAAGTTTCGGATGCGGGCTCATAAAGCGAATTCTCTCAATACCTTTTACACCGGCCGCCAGCTTCAGCAAACCCGCAAAAGATAACCCCTTGCAACGATAACCGTTAACGGTTTGCCCTAAAAGCGTAACTTCCGAAACTCCTTTTGCCACCGCCGCTTCTATTTCCTTTATAACGGAATCGGGTTCTCTGTACTGCTCCATTCCGCGTACGTATGGCACAATGCAAAAACTGCATTTCATATTGCAACCGCTTTGGATAGCTATAAACGCGCTGTAGTTGTTGGCGAGTTTGGCGAAGAGAAGTTGAGAGTTGAGAGTTGAGAGTTGAGAGTTGGAAGAGAGTTGAGAGTTGAGAGTTGGAAGAAAGTTGAGAGTTGAGAGTTGAGAGTTTGGGGGTAGCACGAAGTCTAGGAAGGGTAGATCTTTTAAAAGGGATTCTCCTCTGTTTTTTGCCATGCAGCCTAACACGCCGATTTTCAAGGACTTATTGCGTTCTTTTAAAGGTTTTAAATCTCTAATTCTCGCTATTGCGCTTTCTTCCGCTTTTGCCCGGACTGAGCATGTATTCACTAGAATTATATCCGCTTTTTCCGCATTTATGGCAGGGAGCCAACCACGAAATTCCAAAAGGGCAGCCAAACGAGCTGAGTCGTATTCGTTCATTTGGCAACCGTATGATATTATGTGATAATTCAAAAGAAAAATTTACCCCGAATCTTTTTCCATATGCTCTTTGGTCAAAAGCGCAATGCCTATGGCTCCCATTTCTCCCGGACGCTCCGGGCGAATCGGCGTTAAACCCGTGTACTGCTCAAAAGCGCGTAGCACCGCGTCGTTTTTGAATGTGCCGCCCTGCACCACAACCTTTTTGCCCAAAGAATCCAAATTCCGAAAACGAATCACCTTTGTAAAAACATTATCTATGATAGAGCGACAAATTCCGGCTATTATATCTTCCGGTTTTTTCCCGTCTCTTTGCTCCGTTATTATGGAACTGTTCATAAATACCGTGCAACGGCTTCCCAGCTTTGACGGATTTTCGGAACGAAACGCCATTTCTGCTATCTGCTCCATTTTGATGCCAAGGCTGCGAGCATAAGTTTCTATAAAAGAACCGCATCCGCTTGAACAAGCCTCGTTCAAAATTATGCCTGTGACTACCCCACTCGCTACGGAAATTGCCTTCATATCTTGACCGCCGATATCTAAAATAAAACTCACATCGGGGCATATTCTTTTTGCTGCTTTTGCATGAGCTACCGTTTCCACCGTGTGGTAATCGGCTCTAAGCGCGCGATAAAATAAAAGCTCTCCGTAGCCGGTTGTTCCAACGCCCAAAATATTCAATTTTGCGCCGGCATCTTTATAGCGTTCATTGAGTTGAACCAAAGCGCTTTTCAGTACAACAAGAGGGTCGCCCTGGTTGCCGGAATAAAAGCTGTCTATAACTTCTTCTTCTTCGTTCAGCAACACAAATTTTGTGGTAGTGCTGCCCGCATCTATGCCCAAATACGCTTTGATAACCGTACCCCTCTCCGGTTGCGAATAGTTGCCGTCAAAAAGCAGATGTCTTTGCATAAATTCATTTTTTTCCTTTTCGTCTTTAAAAAACGGCGGAATTTCATCTTCGTTTTTATCTTCCTTTTTTGCAAAAAAATGCTCAATGGCATAGAGACTTTTTTCTCTGCGATAGCCGTTTTCCTTGTCTTTATACATAGCGTTAGCAGAGAGTGCCGCTCCCCATGCAACCAAAACCTCGGAATGCTTAGGCACTAAAATCTGCGAACTTAAAAGTCCCAAACGTTGCTGAAATACCCCGACAAGCGAGGGATTAAAAGTCAAAGGCCCGCCTTCAAAAAGCACCGGCGGTTTTATTTCCATTCCTTGCGCAAGCCCGCCTATGGTTTGCTTTGCAATGGCATGGAAACTCGAAAGCGCAATATCTTCTTTGGCAACGCCTTGATTCAAAAGAGGCTGTATATCGGTTTTTGCAAAAACTCCGCATCTGCCGGAAATCTCATATACCTTTTCGCCTATTGAGGCATAGCTCTCAAATTCCTCCGTTTTTATTTGCAAAAGTTCCGCAACCTGATCTATAAAAGCACCGGTTCCGCCTGCGCACACTCCGTTCATCCGCATATCGGTGGCAATGAGTTTCCCGGTTGTTTTGTCTTTTTCAAAAAATATAACCTTAGCATCTTGCCCGCCAAGTTCTATAGCAACACGAGTTTCCGGATACATTTCGCGCACGGCCAAAGCGTTGGCAACCACTTCCTGAACAAAGAAAGCATTGGCCTTTTCCGCAAAGGGCTGCCCGCCCGAACCGCAAAAAGAAACTATAAAGGATTTATTTTCAAATAATCCATGAGCCTCGTTCAATAGCTCGCTAACCGTCTTTGCCTGCATTGCGTTATGCCTCTGATAGCGGCTGTGCAAAAGCTCCCTCGTTTCCGGATTTACAACGGCGATTTTAATTGTGGTGGAGCCTACATCAACGCCGACCAACAGATCGCTATGAGACATATTTTCTCCAAGAGGATTTTTTCTCTAAAAATAAATCATAGAAAACTGCCGTTAAAATTGAAAAAAACACCGCTGCCATGCCACCCGCCACAACAATCAATTTTCTTTTCGGTTTGGATTTGTCAATCGGTTTCATAGGCGCATCTATAACATCCAAAACCGGCATATCGCGTGCCTCGTCTATTTTTGCAAGCTCATACTGTTTTCGCAATTGAATCATTATCTCTTGGTTAACTAAAACATCTCTTTGCAATCTCGCATCTTCCAATTCGTCTGCAGGGTCCAAGCGAAGCCTGTTTCGCTGCCTGAATCTGCGAAGAGTTTCTTCCGCTTCTTTAAGAGTTTCTTTAACCTCTTCAAGCCTTTCTTCGGTAAATTTTCGATTTTCCGCAGCCTTAAAGTGCATCTTATTTATCAAAATATCGTTCAACTGATTGAATACAAAATTATTCACATCAAAAGAGACTTGAGGGTCTTCAAATTCTGTGGATAGCGTTATCACACCGGTTTTTTTGTCTTGGGAGAAAACTATGTATTTGCCTTCTTTAAGAGCACTCAACATACCGTATTCCAATTTTATCTGCCAATCTTCCTTAGTGGTATCCGGTTCTATTTTCCACAGAGTTTGCAAGGAAACCGGGGTTAGAGTATCGGGCAAGGCTTTGGAAACTTTCCACTTTTCCGCCAAAATCGCCTGCATCATATAGTTTGATAAAATTATATCGTTTAAATACGCAGAAGGGTCATCGCCTTTAGAGGTGGAAATCCCGGCAATGGCAGCAAGGGCACTTAAACTGCCGCTTTGCGAGGCTCCGGATACTTGATAAATAATTTTTGCTTCCGTTTTATAAAAAGGAGTTGATAAAAGCGCAAGGGCAAAAGCCAGCCCCACAATAACAATAAACGTGACAATCGCCAAAACCTTATGCTTCAAGGTCCGCTTAATTATTGAGAACATCAGCTCTGACAGGTCAATTTCTTCTTCGGTTTTAGTCTGCATAAAAGGGAATCTAGAAAAACGTCAACTCCACACTCCCTACTAGCCACTCCCTTTGCAATTTAATCAGCGTTTTCTATATTGGACTTGGCCCGTATTTATTTTCCGCCGGATTTCCTTTGGTACAACATAGAACAAGAAGATAAATACTGGTGGGTATCATCGCAATAGCGGAGATTACTATCACAACAGCACCGGCGGTTTCATTGGCAACAAGAATAGCAATACCGAATAGCATGACAATAAAAGGAGTTATAGGCAACAGCCAAATCCAACCGCTCTTGCCTACATCATGCAGGCGGCGGATAAGTACCGCTAAACTTGGAAGTAGCGTGGCAAACCCCCATAATCCGGGTAATACACTCCCCGCAGTTCCCGACGCATCACCGGAACCGACACTTATAATCGCACCTGTTATAGCCAATCCAAAGTAGAATATGTAATAGAAAAGCACAAATCCCCAAAATTCTTTTCTTCTCGCTCTGCCGCTAAAACTTGCGTATTTTTTAAAGCATTTTGCGAAATAGCCCCAAACAGAAAGATTCTCTATCTGAGTGCCGGATTGAGAATCTCCAAAAATATTAGCAGCAGGGGGAGGGTCTGATATCACCGCTGCACTGCTAACCGCTTTTCCGCATTTCTGGCAAAATTTATAGTTTTCCAAAACCTGAGTTCCGCAATTTGAGCAAAAAGCGGCGGTAGTAGCGGCTTGCCCTTCTGCGGTTGCTTCGCCCGCGTATTTAATCTTGGATTTTTTTATCACTTTCCAATCGCCATTGGGTTGAAGCTCGGCTTTTCCGGTTTCCAGTACAACTATGCTTTTTGCATCGTTAAAACCGGGATTTTCCGCTATGCATATAGCCCCTAATATCTCTTTATTTTTAAGACCCCAATTTACAGCAGAAGCCTTTTTTGACAAGCCGAACTCGGCAGATCCTTCTTCTTTTTGAACAAATCTGAAGAAAGAGACGCCTGTTTTGAATTCCTCAGAGACAATAGTATTGGCAGCGGTGAAAATACCATTGGAGTCGGGGGCGTTTACGTAAAAAATCTTAGACATAGAAAATTTCTCCCTTGAAGTACATTATATAGGACTTGGCCCGTATTTATTTTCCGCCGGATTTCCTTTGGTACAACATAGAATAAGAATATAAATACTTACGGGTATCATCGCAATAACAGAGATCGCTGTCACAATAGTGCCGATTTTAACATCAACAGCAACAAGAATAACAACACCGATTAACAAGCCAATAAAAGGAATTATAGGCAACAACCAATTCCAGCCGCTCTTGCCTACGTCATGCAAGCGGCGGAAAAATACCGCTAAACTTGGAAGTAATGCAGCAAGCCCCCATAATCCGGGTAATACATTTCCCGCAGTTCCCGATATATCACCGGAAGCGATACTTATAATTGTACCTATTACAGCCAACCCAAAGTAGAATATGTAATAGAAAAGCATAAATCCCCAAAATTCTTTTCTTCTTGCTCTACCGCTAAAACTTGCATAGTTTTTAAAGCATTTTGCGAAATAACCCCAAAGAGAAAGATTAGCCTCGCTTGCAAACTCCGTTTCTGGCATAAAAAACTCCTATTTTAAAAGTTCCGGATTACAAATATAGAAAATTGTTTACATTTCCTTTGTAAGCTGTTTAATATCAAAATTTCCATCCATATCCTGAACTTCAATTTTGCCGTGCAGCACATCAAAAAAGAAATCCTTTATTTTCTCCAAACTGAGTTCGATAGGTTTTCCTTCCGAATCCCTGCCAAAATCATACACTCTCAAAAGCTGCGAATTTAAACTCGCCGCAGTCAAAAGAAAATGGTTCTGAAACTTATCCGTATCCAGCAAATCAACCGCTAACACTTTGCCTATCACCGTGTAGCTCAAAAGCGTTTTTTGGAACTCTTCCGTTGATAGCGTGGTTTTAATCTCTACGGCTTCCACATCCATTTTTATTTTACCGGAATTTTTGGACTGCGGCAACTTTCTGTAAAGAGAACCGAAATCCGCCAAACTGTAATTGTAAAATTTTGTACCCGGCATTGCATAAAGCCTTTCGATGGAAAATGCGCTTGGCAAAAGAAGGCCGGCAAAAGAGGAAATTTCAACGGAAGCTCCATTGAAAGTCCCCACAATGGCTTCTTTCAAAGAAATTTTTTGCGTTGCGAACACTCCGCCGATTACAATGGAATTTTCCAAAACAACCTCATCCGCATAAATGCTGCCCGCGACAAATGCGTTGTAAAGAACCACTTTTTTAGCATTTATGTCGCTCGCAAAAAGCAAGTTTGCATTCTTTGCCCTAGACACAACGGAGTCCGCAGAACCAACGGATTTTCTGAAAACTATCTTTCCTTTGGCATCGGTATTTATGTGCAATTCCAAATTTGCGAAAACCGCACCTAAAAATTCCGCATCTCCGTTTTGAATCTCAAGGCGCTGCGCATAAACCGCGCCTTCAATTATCGTATTTCCCTGAATAGTCACGGCTCTATTCATTTGGTCTCGCTTTTCGGGCAAAATAGGGCTTTTAACCCTTGAATCCTTTAGCAAAACCTCTGTTTCATTAAAGCGAACTTCCTTTAATTCCTGCATATTTGTACTCCTTGCAAATTTACCAGTTTTTGAGTCATTTCCCTGATTCTCTTTATCCTAGGTTCGGATGAATTGTATTGTTCATTTATGCAAGCATTCAAATGAACGGATATTTGCTCGCATTCTTTCTCTGAAATGTTTTGCCACTCCAAATTTTTACCTTTGAATTTGTCGGCTACATCTTTTATTATTTCGGAATCACCTAAAAATTTATTTTCTTTGGTCAAAAAAACATTAAAACTTTTATCATGCGCTTCCATAAAGCAGCCGGGTGCATAAAAAGTTCTCTCTTTTGCTTCGTTTATTGCAGCCTCTTGGATAATATGATCCATTTGCTTTCTGACAAACAGAAAATCCCTAGCTCTGTTTATTGCCGTAAGGGCTTTGTCTTTTGCGGAACTTGCGCTTATCTTTGCGGAAAGCGAAGCATTTTCCCTGCCAAAAACACTCACCGTGTTTGATAAATCCGAACAAAGCCGTTTTGTGCTTTTGTCGGCGATTTTTTCAAATTCAAAAATTTTGCTATCTATTTGCCATATTCTATTTATCAATTCCGCATTGAGTTCTTCAAAAGTCGAAACATACCTCTCGGTGATTCTGCCGTAATCCTTTTTCATTTGTTCTTTTAAGGCGAGAACCTTTTTCATAGATTCTTGTAAATGCAAGAGAGTGGAATTCGCTTCGTTTTCAAGGGCGGTAATTTGCTGGCTAATTTCACTGCTAACGGTTTTGAAAAAACCTTTCACAACCGTTTGGGAAATTTGCGTAGCGCTTTTGTTGATTTCCGCTATTTGAGCAGCTTGGGTTGCCACAACGGAACCCGTTAAAACGTTAACATAATTTTCGCAGTCATCAACGCTGCTATCAAAAGGATCCGTATCTACGTGTATTACTACGGTAACCGGTACGTTACCGTGGTAACTCACCGAGCCTCCCCTTTCGGAAGCCGGATAAGAAACGCTGCCGCTATAAGAAACCGATTCGTGATATGTTCTGGCGTAACTCATTGAACTACCCCGCTTGCAATTTGGAAATTATTTTTATTGAACAATTCCAAAGCAAGTTTTTTCACCCGTTCGGAGCTTGAACTTTCGGAATTCAATTTAAAAAACTCGCTTTTTACTTCTTCTTTAACGGATTCGTCTCTCCACTCTACATTTGAGATCTGCGAAAACACCGTGTTCTTGATTTCGCTTTTCGGAACATTGCTCAAGCATTCTTGTGAAATGGAAACGGATACGTTTTTATTTTCAGCGGCATCCATAACGTTTTCGCATATAACGGCAGCAACCTTTATTTGCGAAGATTCAAGTTCAATCTTTTGCTTAGATAAAACGCTTTCGGAAATTTCTTTTTGCCTTTTGGAATCCATCAAAAATCTGTGGATAAAAGAGAGCATTCTCGCGCTGCGCTCCTTTATGTATGAACCTAATATTTTCTGGCTCGCAGTCAGAGACTCTAATTGCATAAAGGGTGCTATTGCCACTAAGTTCAGGGGGCGGTTTGATATTTTTCCAATATCTCTAATCGCAAAATCCACTACGGCTTTATCTATTTCAAAAATTCTCTGCTTTAAGTTTTGATTTAGGGAGTTGAACAATTTTGTGTAACGGGCGGCTATCATGCGATAGTCATGTTCCATTTTGGTTTTAATAGCCCTAAGCTGCTTTTGCTGCGTGGTCATAAGCATTAAGTAGCTGTCCACATCGCTTTGGCCTTTCGCTATTTTTTGGGAAATTTGACTGTGCATAAGGGTGTAAAAACCGCTGTTCACATTTTGGCAAATTTTCTTTGCCGCTTGTTGCTCTGCCGCCACAACAGCGGTTTGCATGGCAACAACTGCGGCGGTTGTACCCGCCACGTGGCGAGATACTCCCTTTATCTCGTTTGCCATCGGATGCGTATCTACGGTAAAATTAAAAGTTGCTGACATTTTTTTCTCCTAGTTTTTATCATCCTCTTCTTCTTCTTCTTCATTATCAACATCTTCTTCACCGTCTTCAATATCTTCGTCATCTACATCGACTTCATCTTCCGAATCTTCATCTTCGCCGTCTTCTTCATTTTCTTCCTCGCCAACCTCCTCAGTTTCTTCCGTTTCCTCTATGCTATCTTCTTCATCCGTGGTTTCTTCAACTATTTCTTCCTCTTCTTCTTTCTCCTCTTCTTCCTTCTCTTTGGGTTTTGGCTCTTCTTGGTATGTAGCCTTTTCCAACAATTCATTTAACGCATTTTTCGCAATTGCCGGCAAATTGAGCGCAATGCGTTCCATTGTTACGCTTTCAATAGAAGGCTCGGGAGGCAGTTCGGAAGATTTTGCAAACAGAGGGTCAACTGCCAAAAGCTGTTTTCTTCTGAATTCCAAATTCTGTTTTTCGTTGTCTGCAATGGCAGCATCTTTGAAATTTTTATCCCTCAAAGAAGCGTCATAATATTCAACGTGTTCAAACTTCTCTGCCTTTATGTCTATATCTTCTTTTAGCCTATCCATGTACTCGTCAAAATCCGCCTGAACCTTTAAGAAGTCATTAGCCTGCATCTCAAAACCCATAAGGGTTTCCGCAACGTTTTGTTTGTTTTTCACAACAGCAGCGTCCAAATCTCCGCCGCTCGCTTTCATAGCTCTTTCCGTTTCTTTCAAAGATTTTAAGGTATTTGCCGCAGAAGTGAAATTTCTGAAACTCTCAGACATAATATTTCGCAAATCCGCTGCTTCTGCGCGGTTTCTTCCGTAAAAATCTTCGACATCTCTATGCCACTGAGTTAAGTAATCCAATTTTTGGTCGCGAATGTGATTATATACCTTTAACCTTTCCATTCTTGTTTCTTCCATTAGGCTCTGAACCATTGGCGCAACTATTTCCTGATACAACTGATGCACGCCAAAAGGAGTATTAACCTGAGAACCGTCTTCCGAACGCCACACATCAGCGAATAAATCATAGCGAACTTTTGAGCTTTCCTTTAGCTGGAAAGGCTGATATTTATTGTTTTCCCTGCTGTAATTGAAATCTTCGTTTCTAATTCTTTCAATTTCTTCAAATTCCAAATTCGGAGAATAATGGTTGTAAGGTGCCTTTAGCATTTTGAATAAAATTCTATTGGATTCGCCAACCACTTTGTCCGTAGAAGAAATTTTCATAGCGGATATGTTTTGAACGGAACTGGCAACGGAAAGCATCAAACTTTTCAGCACTTCTTCAAATTCCGCAGTTTCGCTGGAAATACTCTCTTTTAATTTATTTATCTCTTTGAATTTTTCTACGGATTGCCTATGCTTTTCTTTATCAAAGGCTTCAAAAACCGGGGCAGATTCGGAAATATCGCTTGTTGCGAATTCTTTTAAAAAACTTGCGTAATCGCTTTTTGTAGCAACCAGAGGAAGCTCCACAGAGCTTGTGCTTAAATCGCCTACGCAAAAAGAGATGGTCCTTAAAGTGCGGTCTAAATTTCCGAAATAATCGTGCTGGTTTAAATGCTGAATGGAGCGGGAATATTCATCCGTATCAATTTCCTCTATTTCTTCGCTCGTTTCGACAATGGGTGCTTGCTCGGAAAGATTTTCAAGTTTGGTTACGGCTTCCGAAAGCAGCTTGCTGTTTCTTGGAATTTGCAGTTCTATTTTGGAATCCGCAACGTCGCCCGTGTAATCTATTATAAAACTCTGCTCGCCGTATTTAATTTGCTCCGCTATGGGTATATAAGCAACCCCTAGCTTTGTGACCTTATAATCTCTAAAAATTTCGCCGTATTCCTTTTTCAATTTTTCAATTTGCGCATCCGTGTTCGCCATATCTTCTTCGCATTGTTTTATTTTGGATTTGTTCTTAAAAAATCCTATCAAAAACAGAAGACCGACTACGGTTATGCCGAATATAATCGTTAGCACAAGAAATAGGGTCTTTTTGCTTTTCGCTTTTGCCTTTAGTTGCTCAAGCTCCGGTTTGCGGTTTTCCTGATTTTTGATTTCCGTTTCTATTCTCTCTTCTTCGGCGACAATTTTCTCCGCAGCCTTTGAATAAAAGTTAAACAGAACTTTCGCCTGATCCTGATAGATGTTATCGGAATCTTTAAAAATTTTTGCAGCCATTTTTTACTCCTTTTAATTAAGAACTTTTTTCCGTTCGGTTAAGGTTATTTCACACATTTTTAGAAGTTCATCTATTTCAACTTGTTCTAAATTGCCAAAATCCAGTTTTGTTTCAAGTGCCTTCAAAGACTCTACAAAAGAATTGTCCAAATACCCTGCTTGCGTGGAATTGTTCGGGGATAAATATCTCGCTTCATCTTCCATCTTTGCAATTCTCTCTAATATCCATTGAGGAAAATCGCTCTTAACCGAAAGTTTTCGCCTAAAATTGTTGAGGGCAAATTTGAGAATATCCCTGTTTTCCGTTAAAGCGGCTTCTTTTTTATGAATGCTTGCAACTTTGCTTTCTGCACCCTTGCTGGCAATTAAAAACGCAGAAAGAAGAAAAAGCAATACCAAATGTATTATCAACTGAATATTAAAAGAAACTTTTATTTCCGAGAGATTGCAGTAGAGCATTGCCGCAATGGCGAAAATCGAATAAAATATAATTCCGTACCACCGAATACCGAGAGCACCCACTTCCTTGTTGCTTTTGTCTTTTAGGTTTATCCAGGGAATAAATGCCTGCCAGCACCATAGAAAATAAACCACAGAAGTTACAGCCATGCAAAGATATTTTTCCGGGCTGGAACTTCCAAAGAGCAAAAAGCAAGCGATGATTATTGCCTCGCCAAATACGGTTAAAAGTATTGAAAGGTGAGAAAATTTCATTATTTTAACCTCTACCTCTTTTGTCCGCAGGCCGGGCAAAATTTTGAAGTTCCGGGGATTACAGTACCGCAACGGCTGCAATTTGCACCGCCTTGGCCCGGTGCAGCCGAAAAGCCGCAACTTCCGCAGAATTTGCTGCCAATGGGCAAATCCGCATTGCATTGCGGGCATTTGCCGCCGCTTTCCACAAGCGGAGTCCCGCAACTAACGCATCTTTTTGATTTTTGGTCGTTATCCGTTCCGCAATTCGGGCATGGATTGTAAGAATCTCCGCAGTGCGGGCAAAATTTCATTGCACTGGAGAATTTTTTCGAGCATTTATCGCAATAAATCATTTTAACGGCCATTGCAGCACCCACGCCTTGCTGCCCGGGAATTGCTTGCGCCCCCGTTGGGCTTGGATTTGCACCGAAACTCGGTTGACCGTAAGCCGGTGCCATCATTCCCGCACCAATACCTCCGGCTACACCACCGCCCCCGCCGCCCATCATGCTCATTGCCATCATTGCGCCGATTATGCTGGTGCCGTCTCCGCTACCGCCGCCACCGCCCATTTGGCTTATGGCATTGTTCGCCGTTTTGAACGCTTGCTCTTGCTGCCAAGTTTTCCCCATTATTTTCTGGGTTTGTTGCTCTGCAATGGCATCTTTTATCTTTTTGCCTTGTTCGGTAGTTTCGTCTATATCTATGCTGGAAACGTAAAACTGTTTCAGGTTAAAACCGAAATCCGCCCAAAAAGCGACCATTTTTTGCTTCAAATGGTCGGAAATTTCGTCTAAATGCCCTTGAATTTCCATGAAACTGATTCTATTCTGGCTCATGAAAGATACAACCAGGCTTTTCACCTTTGTTGAAAATTCCCCTTTGAAATGGCTTGATAAATCGTCTTTTGTGAATATTGTATCCGTTCCCACCAATTTAACCAAAAATTTCTCGGCATCTTCTATTTTCAAACCGTATTGCCCGTATGCTATCAGGGGCATATAATTATATACCGCATCGTTTATGTTTATTTTATTTACAGCCCATTCCAAATTATACGGCTCGGTTTTGTTCACAAACCAAACTTCGGCGAAAAACGGGTTTTTTCCGCCAAAGGGGAGGCCGAACAAGCTACGCAAAATCGGTAAATTTTCGGTATCCAAAGTGTGTTTGCCGGGGCCGAATTTGCCCATCAATTTGCCTTTCGAAAAAAGTACTGCTTCTTGGCTCTCATGAACTATAAGTTGAGTATAAGTGCTCAAATTCTGGTGGGGAAATTTATAAGCGTAAATTTTTTCTTCGCTTTGGGGTTGCCAGCTTACAAGGTCGATTATAGACATAAGTTCTCCATGAATAGCAAATATAGATAATTTTTTTAAAAAAAGCAAGAAAAAAATTAAAAAAAATTAAAATCGGGCTAAATTTAACAAAAAAGCACATTTTTCCGCAAAAAAATTAACTTCGACAATGCGTCACCCAAATTTTACATTACCCCTTTAATACCTTTTTAATACCTCGGCAATACCTTTTTCATACACCGGTAATACCAACATTTAATTTATATTTAAAAAATACGTATTTCAGCCCCGAGGTTCACTGTGAACAAGCCAAAATCAGGTTTCAGAAAACTTTATCTTCCCATCCTCTTTATCCTTTTCATCGGGGGCATCGGGGTTCAGGCACTCACTTCCTGCTCATCAGACGACGGCAATGAAGGCACTCCTCTACCTGGTGGCAACAGCGGGAATTTAGAAAGCTTTATCAAAGGCAAGTTCAACAAGAATGCGACAGAGCAGGCATTTTTCCAGTTGAATAAGAAAATTAACACAGTGGCCCCAAAAATGCTGGCGAGGACTCTCTCCTCAAAAGAGACCGAGCTTGAAGGCGAACTTGAAGACGGTGATATTATTATAAAACTCAGAGGCTCATACGATGAAGAAACGGGAAATTACACCGCATCTGCGGATGCATCGTTTATGCGTTACACCATCAGCAGCACTCTCTCCGGCGCAACAGCTACGGTGGTAGTAAAAGACGGCCCTGACCCCGACAATTGGCCCGTTCAAGTCTTTGATGTCACAGAAGACAATACCGTTGATATCACAGGCACGGCTCAGGAAGCAGTAACTACGGGAATGCCGGAAAATATTCTGGGCAATTGGTATTTTACAGATGATGGCGTTGCCGGCACGATTATCTTCACCGAATGGGCTTTGCTCTTAAAATTGGATGCTGAAAGTCTTGATTCCCTGATTGCGCTGCCAATTTTAGAAGTTGAAAATAAAAGCGGTTATAGCGATATAATCATCGGCAATCCGCAATATGAAGCAACAGATGAGCAAGCTACGGATGCACATAGAGCATGGCTGGCCGCCAAAGGTGTTGAAACGGAAAAATTCGCAAATCCCAGTTATAGTCCTGGGTTTGGCGATGGTGAATATTGTTACAAAATTGTGGGTTCCATAGTATGCCAACCAAACGAAGATGGGACTGATTGCAGGGAACCGGATCCGGACCAACTTTCTATCCCGCCCCGGGAAGCGCAAATCTGCCCCGGAGGCCGGATGTTTATGATGGGGTGGTTTGCGCCGAAGGAAGTGTATGATAAAGTTCAAAACGCAATTCGTGAAGGCAAAATAGAACAGTATCTCAAAAGCATAGGCGCTGAACCTACTATCTATTATCAGAAATTCAAGGTAGGATATACCGCCAACGCTACTATGTCTTGGGTGTCTTATGTGCAAACAACCGAAAATGGCTATACTAGTATGCTTGGTAGTTTTGCGGCAGCAAAGACGGCATCAACGCTCTCTGAAATAGTTATGACTTTCAATAGGTAACAGGAATTTTCACCCATCAAGGAGACCCATTATGAACAAGTTCAAAATCTTCATGTTAATTTTCGCTGCAAATGCGCTGGCACAAGGCACGGCACAGTTGCCGTTCAAGGTAAACGTCAATGCCACCGTTAAGCTGCAGCAAGGCACAAGGATAATCGAAGAGAATGTGACGGCGAACACGCCATACACCTTCACAATCTCGGAGGCTACACCGATAAGGCCCGGCTCAGAGATACCTAAACCTACAATTTATGGTTCCCGTGGGAGGCTCGCTTTGGGGTTGCCCTCTTTGTACAATGGTGCCGAGATAGCCTTGTATTCTCTGAGCGGGAAGCGTGTGATGCATGGGAGGGCAGATGCGGCAAAAAGCATATCGCACCCGAATATGGCGACGGGCGTTTACCTGTTGCATGTGAAGGGAAGCAGCAGCACCTTTTCAACCCGCTTAACACATCAAGGCGGGGGAATGAGCATTGATGTTGCCTTTGGAGATGCCAAGGTTGCCCCATTAAAGAAAGAGGAATTAGGAACTTGGAATATTACTGTTTCGTCGGCAACTTACTTAGATAGTGCATACAGCCTTGCAATCGATGCGGGGAGCAACACGATGCAGGTTATAACTCTGAAACCATCCGACAATCCGATAGCTAAAATGATGCGTAAGGTAAAACCGTCCGATTATTTGAGTGGAACTGCGTTTGGGGCAAGCGGAGGGATGGGGCCTAGTTTGGGCAAAAAATCCGCTTTGGCTAAGATCATAATCCCTTCTGAAATTCAGGAAGCCGAAGCTGATGAACAGAACTATTGTGGAATTAGTGGGAGGATATTATCCTTAGACAGCGAATATGAAGAAATTGCCGGGATATACGAGTACGCAATGCAGGTAATTGAGTACTTCGACAATCTTGATGATCCCGATGCCGAGCATATAGTGCATCTTTTTGGAGACGGCGAGGTAGAGTATAATTTCGAGTTTGATGAAACGGAAAGCGCCATCAAAATGACGTTCACACAAGACTACACGAATGGAACGCTAACCCAAACTTCCGTCACTATCCTTACGATGGCAAAAGAAGGTCCGATGCTCATCAAGGGGTATTCAAGAAAAACTTCAAGCAATTCTGTTGCAATTTCGGAAGCATCAGGCTGGGAACGAACCGTCGTGTTTGCCCGCTCCGATAATGTGTACGAGATTGCCACGAATTTCGTCGTACCGAATGGCGAATTTAGCCAAGCCCAGAAGTTATATGCTAAAATTGACAGTAGCGGAGGCAGTACGCAGGCTATCCTCGTCGCATACGTTGATCAACAAAGTAAGTACCTGACCAAATCCAGACTCAGTTCGCAAGACGGATATACCACTTCGCTCAGATGGGCACATAACGAACTTTATGATGATACTACGATGGCTTTCGGCGTGTACACTGATTTCCCTCGGAAGTATGTACTCAGCGGTTTAATCGATTGGTTCGGTGGCGCTGAACGTTTAGATTACTATATACCGCTGTATATGCTGGAAGGTTTTACCGAAATCAATACGGAAGGGCGTGATGTTACTATTACCGGCGATGATCAGATTTACACTCTTCCTTATGGTATTAACATCAACTCTATGGAATATGCGGGAAAGATCAACGTTCCAGCCAATGGCGATTGCTACTATGGGGCAGCAGATGAGATAGATCTGGACGAGCTTCGCATAACTAAGGAAGAATACGATGAGAACGGTCTTCCTCAGCCATTCGTGTTCAAAGACGCGGCATATACGGATCTTTTTACCCGAGTGGTGGACGAAACCAGAAACAATTTTGCTGATGTGGTTGAGGGTTATAACGCTGAGTTTATTGATGATTTTATCACCAACTTCAGCGTTGATTGAGGAAGTGAGGAATAGAACGTGAAAAGTATATTGGCCGCATTGCTCTTGCCTGCGTTGCTTTTTGCCCAAACCGTATGGAACGGGACAGCAAATACGTCTTGGTATAACGCTTCGCAGAGCAGTTTTACCTTAACGACAGCCGAGCAGTTGGCGGGGCTTGCGCAATTGGTGAATGAAGGCGAAACTTTTCAAGGCAAAACAGTAACGCTTGGAGCGAATATTGCGCTTAACAATACTTCAAATTGGGAAAATTGGCAGGTGGATACTTATGCCCCTGCAAGAACTTGGACACCGATAGGGAGACTTCCTCCATTTAAAGGCACATTTGACGGCAATGGGTATGTTATTAGCGGGGTCTATATAAAAACAAGTAACTCTTATTTTGCCATAGGGCTGTTTGGCTATGTTACGGATGGAGTTATAAAAAATCTTGGTGTAGTTAATTCATTTATTGATGGAGGCAACGCACCGGCGACCGGCGGGTTGGTGGGAGAGCTTTCGTATGGCACAATAAACAATTCCTATTTTACAGGAGGTGCTTGGGGATCCCTAAGTGGGGGATTGGTGGGAAATATTCTTTCGGGTAGCACAGTAAGCAATTCCTACTCAACAGGAAACGCGGCGTCAAATATAGGAGTTCGAGGGACCACAGGAGTCGGTGGGTTGGCAGGACAAAATTATGGCACAATAAGCAATTCATATTCAACAGGAATGAACATTTATGGAGACTATACGGTCGGTGGGTTGGTGGGGCAAAATAATGGTACAATAAGCAATTCCTACTCAGGAGGAAGCACGATGGCATATATAGGCCTCTCCGCCGGATTGGTGGGATATAATAGTGGTACAATAAACAATTCCTACTCAACAGGAGTCGTTGCTGGTAATGCTGATGCCGGCGGATTGGTAGCAACAAATAACGGCACTGTAAACAATTCCTATTATGACAGCCAAACAAGCGGACGAAACGATAATAATGGCAAAGGCACACCCAAAACTACAGCAGAAATGAAACTGAAATCTACATTTAATAATTGGGATTTTAACGATATTTGGGGAATAAGCAACGGTTATCCGACTTTTCTGCCTATTATAATTTCATCAACGGCTGCTTTCGAACAATGGGAGCGCAGGGTAACGCTCAGTTGGAATTACTACAATTCGCAAAATCTAACCGGCAAATTTTTTATTTACCGCCGCCCATCTAATGGTGCCTGGTCACTGATAACCGAAAACGTGGCAGCAGAAAACGGAAGAAATAAAACCATATCGGTGACCAATGCTCTCAATAACAATGATTTTAACACAACTCATGATTACCAGATTGTTTTTGTGGAAGGAGCAAATCCGTCTGCTCCCTCAACTCCGATTGCCAATGGTCATACGGTAAATGTCAGTGCCGTAGCTTCGCTCGACAACTGGACGGTAACGGCAACAGGGCAGCCAAGTAGTATATCCGTCAGTTTTGATGCCGACAGCCGCTTAACCGGCAGCAATTACACATACAAAATTGAACGCAGCACTCCCGGCGGAAATTGGACTACGGTAGGCCCCTCCTCCACTCAATTAAACGGCAATACTTCCTATGCTTACACCGATGACGACGAGGTATTGAATGACCCCTGCAAAGGCTTTCGCTACAGAGTTGTAATCAGTGCGTTCAACACTGAATTCATAAAAGAAACTCAATCGGAAGCTCGCGTTACCGGCAGCAATAATTTCGATAACACCGAGAAGTTTAGAGCGTCCAAAGGCGAATACCCAAGCTATGTGCGCTTGCAATGGAAAACGCTAAACGCAAACAGCCAAAATCCCAATGTTTTCCGAATATTTCGCCGTGTGGCAAACACCCAAGACGCATTCACCGAACTTGAAACAGTTACCTCAGGCGTGCAGACCGTTTACTGGAACGATAACAATGCCCTGACCGGAGTTTACTACGAATACAAAGTAGTTCTCTATCAAGTATGCGGTCAAGAGCAAACCGAGCTTGCCTTTGCAAATGACATAGGCTTCACACAGGCATTTGGCACGGTGTCGGGCCGCATAACCTACGGCTCCGGCAATTCGGTGCAGGATGTAAATGTTCTTGTTCGCCGCAACGACCTAAACGATGATGAAAAACAATATTACTCTCTCAGGTCTCCGGGCGGCGGCCAAGTGCTTGACTTTTCCTCCATCGGCAACATCGCATCAAACAACCAATGGACGCTTCAATTTTGGGTTCGTCCCGATGCCGCAAACACTGGCCAGTTCAGGCCAATCGGTACGCTTGGCACGTTTGATCTCCGAATGGATGCTGTAACAGGCGGATACCAAATATCCGGACTTTTGATAAACAGCAGTCGCTCGGCAATCATTCCGGCAAACCATTGGTCGCATATAACTATTACCCGCAACGGCAATAGTTGGAACCTCTACACTGTAATAGACCAAAATCCCGATGATATTCGTATTGAAAAAGCAACATTCACATCTACGCTTACCACTTCCGGTCAATTCGCACTGGGAAAAAGTTTTATCGGCAATATTGACGATATTCGCTTTTGGAACAAAGTTCTCGGTGAAGCGGAAATCAAGCGTGACTACAGCCGCCGCCTTAGCGGCAACGAAAACGGTCTCCGTGGCTACTGGCCATTGGACGAGGGTCTAACCGGCTACGCATTTGATATGTCTCGCATTGGAACGGTTTACAACGGCAACCATGCGATTTCCAACCAGCTTGTTTTTGACCACAATGTGCCGGATGAAACCTACCAGTTGGCGCTCAAAGGCATCACAGATGCCAACGGCAACTATCAAATCAACGGCATATCTTACGTGGGTGAAGGCACAAGCTATTCAATCGTTCCCTCTCTTGGCGTTCACCAATTCAATCCCACCGAGCAACTGCGCTACATCGGCTCCACATCGATGGTTCACAACGGCACGGATTTCACGGATATTTCCTCATTCAATGTTTCGGGCAAAGTGATTTACGAGGGAGGCGATTACCCGGTTGAGGGCTGCACCTTTGAAGTTGACGGTGCTCAGGTCATTCTCAACGGCCAGCCTGTGACCAGCAATTCAGACGGCTACTTTTCCATAAGCGTTCCAATCGGAATGCACAAAGTGCAGGTTAAAAAGAACGGCCACACCTTCACAGGAGACGGCTACCTCACAAACAACGGCGCAGACATCAATTACAACGCCCCGCTGAACAATATCGTTTTCTACAACACAACCCGTGTTCGTCTTATGGGGCACATAGTCGGCAGCAAACCTGAACACGAGAAGGCCTCCGGCTTTAGCTTGCGCAAAAACAACATAGGTTCCGATATTCTGAAATTAACCGCCGCCAAGCGGGCCTACAATCTCGCAACATCGCAAATAAACCAAGTTTTCCAGCACAATACCGGCGACAAATGGGCGAATTGGAAACATCCCGGCAATATAGGGCAAGATGAAACTTCCATGAGCGTTTCGGGTGGAGAAATAACCATTCATGTTAGCCCCGAAACCGGCGAATACGTAGCTTGGGTATATCCCGAGCTTTACAGCATAGAAAATATCTCCGCCGGCAATTACGGCGTAATTTACGACCGCAACGAAGACCTCGACCTTCGGGACGCTCCTGTTATAGACGACCGTATTCTGCAAGCCAGCGCATATTCGTGGCCCGACTCTGTTTGGGTGCCGCAGAAGGGCAACCAAGTTGCCCACTGGGAGCATGTCACTCGTGAGGATACGGTTCGCTTCCATAAAGAATGGAGTTTTTACTATCAAAAACAGCCGAGTTTTACAATACAGCAACTTGTAAATGGCAAAGCGGTAGAATATTTCGGGGACAAGGAATTTGAATTTGGAATAGACCAAGACACCATTGAACTGGTGACGCTTGCCGAAAATTCTCCGCCTTCTTACGTCTTCGGCAAGCCTGTTTTCCGTCAAGACGAGCCGTATTCATTTGAATTGTCCGCTTTTGAAGAATATTACAATCCCGCAACCGATGAAACCCACACTGTTCCCGTAGCCGGAGGCATAGTTTCATTTGCGGGCGAAATGCTGATGGATGCCAGACCCGAACCCGTAGAGCTTGATTCGCTTGGCCATGGCGTTTTCAGCTTTTTTGGCGGCATGGCAGACCTCACCACCGGCATCAGAAATCTAAGCACAGTTATCAGCATAGGCAACATTTCTTACTATTCCGAGACCTTTGGTCAATCCGGTCTCAGCGCTTATGTCCTCGGTGGCCGAAGCACTGGCACGGATTTTATCACAGCGGCGGGCGACAGGATAGATTTTATTTTGCACGACCCTCCCGGCTCAGGCAGCTATGCATACCTTGAAGAGGGGGCATCCTATACCATAACTAATAAAACCAGTTTTGTGAATGGCGGAAGAGAAATGGCAGAAGCAGTCGCTGTGACCGGAGTCAAAACATGGACATTGGCCGGCATGGGCGTTATGGTGGGAAGCGAGGTGAAAGCCCAAGTCAAAATAGGCATGAAACAGGAGGTTAAAGCAAAATGGATTGACAACGGGACGTATTCGGAAACCACTACTTTTACCGAGCGCATAAAAACCTCCTCCACTCGTGATTTTGTAGGACATCCAGCCGACGTGTTTATGGGCCGTGGCATAAACACGCTTTATGGCTTGACAAACAATATAAGCATCTCCAAAAGAACTGATTTCGGCAGTCCCGGCGATATTCTGCTCGTTGCGGGAGACTACGCCATAGGCAAGCAAACGGCTCTCGCTCTTGGTGCGGATTTCGGCACTGACTTTTATTACACAGGCTACGAGATAGAAAAAATAATGATCCCCAAATGGAAGGATGTTTTGAAAAATCTCTTTATTTTCAGCGAAGCGGGCATAAATACCGCCACCATTGTAAATCCCGTATATGTATCCAAATTGCCCGCCAACCACCCCAATTTCGGAAAACGCAACGATGATGAGGCTTTTGGCAGTGCAAAAAGCAACAGTTTGACAGATGGTCCAAGTTACAAGATGATACTGCCTGCCGCATTGGAAGAAAAAGTCAGAGCAGGATGGACAATCGGCGGCGAAGCGAAAGGGACAATAGAAATCACCGATTCCGTTGTGCATTTGAACCAAAAAATCAAGGAATGGGAAAAGATTTTGGCGAGCAATGAAGAACGCAAAGTGAGGGCGATAAATAACGGCTCATACAAACCCGACGATAATATCAGTTTCGGCTCGGGTGTCACTGTTGAAAAGAGCAGCGTAATAAAAACCAACTCATCCGAAACAATGGGACATGAAGAGGAGTGGAGTTTAATCGCTTTGGGGGAGAATGGGTTTGATGTTTGGGGAGTAGGTCTGATGGTTAAAGGCGAACTCGGTATCATAGGCAGTTCTAGCGAGTCAGAAACAATCGACACTCAAAAATCCAATACTGTAGGCTTTGTTCTCGCCGAGAGCGGCGATGATGACCAAATCACGGTTGACTATACCTTTGACGAAGAGAGCACTCCTGCCACTTATATGTTCCGCACCCGTGGCGGCCGCACCAGTTGCCCTCATGAAGCGGAGATAAGAACCAAGTACTTTGATCCGGGCAACCATATAGTCAGCGAAGGCACAATGCAGATCGAAGTCCCAAAAATTGCAGTTTCGGGCGGAGTGTACCGCTTGCAGGTTCCCGCCACACGTGCTGCTGCATTCACACTAGACATCACCAATGAATCGGAAACCAACGGCTCCGGATGGTTCAAGCTCGTAGTTGACGAAGCCTCCAACCCAAACGGCGCAATACTACAAATAGACGGAATGCCGATTGCCAACGGACGGTACTTCTCCGTGCCTTCCGGCTCGGTTTTAAAGAAGACGCTAACGGTGGAAAAAGGCCCTGATGAAGATACATACGAAAATATCCGCTTGCTTCTGTTTTCAGATTGCGACTCGGACTTGAGGGATGAAGTTAGAATATCCGTGGAATTCCTGCCCTCATGCTCCGAGGTTGCTATAAAATCTCCGTCAAGCAATTGGATAATCAACAATTCCACCGGCGACAGCGTTATGGTTGAACTAGAAAATTACGACATCAATTATGCCAACTTCGGCTACGTTGAATTGCTTTACCGCATGAGTTCCTCACCGCAATGGTCAAGTGCGATGAAATTTTATTCCGACCAAGCACGCTACGATGATGCTCAAGGTGAAAAAACGCTTCTCGGAACCGACCCGACCATTAAATACTGGTGGCACAAAGACCAAAAATCAGACGGCGAATACGAGTTCATCGCTCACACGGTTTGCGAAGACAACAATATCCTGATATCGGAATACACCACTCCGTCCGTAGGCGGCACTATGGATATGAGCTTGCCTCGCTCTCTCGGCTTGGCCTCACCCGCAAGCGGCATCATGGGCATAGGAGACGAACTCTCAATCACCTTCAACGAAGATATTCAAACCGGAATGCTCACGCAAAACAATTTCAGCATCACAGGCGTTCTGAATGCCCAAGAGATAGCCGAGCCAAGCGCAGGCATCGCATTTGCCGGCGGTGCTCAACACGCTAAAACCGAACTCCCCATTTACACAGGCGGTTCATTCTCCATAGAAACATGGTTCAAGCATGATGTAGGCACTGCGGGCACCTTGTTCAGCTACGGCAATGCGAGCAGCATATCGCTTGGCTTTGATGCAACGGGCAAAGTCGTGGTAAAACTCGGCGAAGAAACGCATACCTCCACAATTTCCATAGCGAATGATGAAACTTGGAAATACATCGCAATGGTTTATGATCACGAAAATAACAGTGTATCGGTCTATGAATTTGAAGGTGCGACCAATAATATATTCTTTGCGAACCGGGTTTTGAATTCTTCGCCCCCAACGCAGGGCAATCTCACCGTGGGCAACAATGCGACAACTAGCAACGGCTTTATCGGTGCGGTTTCCGGGTTGCACTTCTACGGCGTAAATCGTACCCAAGCAGATGTTTCCGCAGCCAAGAGCCTAACGAAATCGGGCATGGAATACGGGCTTGTAGGTTACTGGCCCTTGGACGAAATTGAAGGAACGTTCGCCACAGACAAAGCCCGTGCTCGCAACCTGATGTTGAGTGTTGCGGACTGGTATGTATATCCGTCGGGTTATGCAAAGCAAACCGCAAGCAATTATTTCTCCATTTCCACTTCAACTTATCCGCTGCACATATTCAGCGACTTCACGCTTGAATTCTGGTTCCGCAGCGAAAATGCAAATCAGCAAAACCAAGTGCTGTTCAGCAACGACAACGGCTATATCGCAATCAATGCAAGCGGCGGGCTTACACTTTACAAAAGCGACGGAACGCAGAACCGCGTATTGACAAGCAAAAACCTCACCGACACAAAATGGCACCATGTAGCAATGTCTGTACGGCGAGGTGGCAATGTTAATGTTTATATAGATGGCGCAGCCATGGCAGCTTTCTCCGAAACATTGCTCGGCACCTTTGCAAGCGGTTATTATTATTTCGGTGCAAGGCGCATTCCGCCCAACACATTCCAAAATAACTTCGCAGGTTATTTTGACGAAATACGCATTTGGAACAGCGCACTCACCCGTGAAGGCATAATGCTGAACAAGAACAGTAAATTGCGTGGCAGTGAAACGGGGCTGCTCGCATATTATCCGTTTGAAACATATACAAAACAATCAAACGGCTTGATTACGGTAACGCAAACAAGCAATAATATGGTAGATATATTAATGTCAGCAGAAGGGGGTACAATATCTGCCACAGCCGTGCCGGTGAAAGATGCCCGTCCGGTTGAGAATGTGCCCTTTAGCTACGTAGCCTCAAACAACAAAATCGTGTTCACGATAGACCCAAGCTATTTTGCCCGTGTAGAAGGCGTAACGCTTAACATTGCCGTCAAAGATGTTCGCGATATGCGAGACAACAAGAGCAATGCAGAGCAATGGACTGCATTTATACGCCGCAATGCACTCAGGTGGGATAGCGACCCTGTTTATCTGAGCATGGAAGAAGGCCAAACTCGCTCATTCACCGCAAGGATAACCAATACAGGCGGCACAACCGTAAGCTACAGCGTTGAAAATCTGCCTTCATGGCTAAGGGTTGCAAATGGTACCGGCAATTTGGCACCTATGGCGAGCAGAGACTTGACATTTACCACAGCCCCCGGCGTCAACATAGGCAATTACGAGGCGACTATAGGTCTCGCAAGCGGCAACGGCATAACTGAGGCTATTGGCGTTCAACTGAAAGTTTCCGGAAAAAGCCCAAACTGGGCGATAAATCCCAATAGTTTTGAAGGCTTCATGAACATCACCGGGCAAATCAAAATCAACGGCGTGTTCAGCGAAAATACCGAAGATGTGCTGGCGGCCTTCATAGGCGAGGAATGCGTAGGCACGGCTTCACTCACATACATTAGCCCAACCAATGCATACTTTGTGTTTTCTAATATTTACGGCAATGCAGAGCATAGCAATAAACCCATAACGTTTAAGCTATGGAGCGCATCAACAGGGCGTATTTATCCTAAGGTGGAAACCTCGGTGAGCGATATTCGTTTTGCTTCGGGAAGCATTTTAGGTTCACACCTAAACCCTGTTATATTCGACGCGCTGGATGCTTATGAACAGGTTATCACTTTGCGAAAAGGCTGGAATTGGATTTCCTCAAATGTGCTGAACGAAAACCCTTCCATTCTGGACCAGATAAAATCCTCGCTCGGTGATGCAGGTGTGATGGTTAAAGGGCAGAGCAGCTACATTCAGCGGCAGTCAGGCTGGATTGGAACTTTAAGCAGCATTTCGGAAAAGAGCATGTATCTTGTGAACACAAACCGCGATATTTCGCTCTCGGTTCAAGGGCAGCATGCCGGCCCATCAACGTCTATTGATATTAACAAAGGTTGGAACTGGATTGGCTACATTCCGCAATTCTCTTTGCCTGTGCAAAATGCCCTCGCAGGAATTGACGCGCAACCCGGCGATATAATCAAAGGGCAAAGCGGTTACGCTATTTATCTAGGCTCAGGCGGCTGGGCAGGAACGCTCACGTATTTGCAAGTGGGCGGTGGGTATATGTACCATTCAAATAATGCGGTGAAGCAAACTTTGGTGTATCCTTCGGCAGCTCCGCAACTTCTACAGAGGCAAACTGCTTCCCCCATATCTTTTGCGGGCAAAATGTTAATGGCATCAATTGATGTTCCGCGCTGGTCGGTTGACCCGAGCAGATTCTCAAACACAATGACAGGCACATTAATTGTTATGGAAGGCAGCAGTGAGTTGCACAGTGAGCAAATTGAAATAGGCGCATTCAGCGGCAACGAATGCCGAGGTTCGGCAACACTGCAATATGTGCCGGGCGAAGACAAATATATCGGCTTCTTGATGATTTACGGCGAAGGCGGCGAGGAAATAAAGCTAAAGGTATATGACCATGCAAGCGAGAAGGAATACGATGCTCTCAACGATGCGATTAGTTTTGTTGCCGATGCCATTTACGGCACACCTGACTTCTATATTGTTGAATTGCCGCCGCAGTCCAACTCCATTGACAAGCCGGTTTTTGCTAACAACATCAATTTGCTGAAAGGCAAAGACAATTTCCAAATACTGGGCTTGTCCAAACCCGAAACGGTGCGTTTAATGAACCTCAAAGGCGCGGTTTTGATGAACAGAACCATATCGCCGAACGAAAACATATCCATTTCGCATTTGCCGAAAGGCGTGTATTTGGTAAATGTGAATGGGAAAACATTTAAGTTGGTGAGGTAGTTACTCCCTCTTAGGCAGCAACACCCATATAACCACCGGTGCACCCATCAGACTTGCAACCGCATTGAGCGGGAGCGGTGGGAAGCCCCACAAGCCTTGCGATAAAAGCCCTGCGATAAGGGCGAGCAAAGAACCGGTTAAAAGCGAGGCAGGAATTAAAATCCTCTGATTGTCGCTGTTGAAAAATCCTCTTGCCAAATGTGGGGTAGCCATTCCTATAAAGCCGATTGGCCCGCAAAAAGCCGTTGCTGCTGCTGCCAAAACCGCCGCTGCCAAAAGCGAAAGAAGCCGCTTTTGCTTAACATTTATGCCTAAACTTTTTGCTCCGTCTTCACCAAGAGCTATGGCATTTAAATACTTTACGCAAAAAACAGCTAATATCAGCCCCAGCAAACTGCAAATCGCAAAGTACGGCAATTCCGCCCAGCGAAGCCTGCCGAAAGAGCCAAAACCCCAGGATACAAAGCCGCGTAAAGCATCTGCGCTTGTGCCGTGCATTAAAATAGAGACAACCGCATCGGCAAAATATCCCGCCATTAAACCCAGCACCAAAAGCCCGGCATTGCCGGAAATAAATTTTGAAAACAGAGCTATAAAGGCGAGGACAGCCATTGCCCCCAAAGCCGCCGCAGAGAGCAGCCCCAGCGAACCAAGCCCAAAACCCGCCAGCAAAAAAAGAGCAACCCCAAGCGAAGCTCCGGAGTTTATGCCAAGCACAAAAGGCCCTGCAAGCGGGTTTCTGAAAACGCTCTGCAACAAAAGACCGCTCAAAGAAAGCGAAGCCCCCGCAAGAGTTGCAGCTAACGCTCTAGGCAAACGAAAATCCCAAACAATACGCCACTCAACAGAGCTTGCCTCCGCAGGGCTTGCACCGGAAAACAGAATTTTCAAAACATCAAAAAAAGAAATTTCCGCCGACCCATGAAAAAGAGTCAGCGAAAAAAAAACAAAAAAAAACATTAAAAGAATATAAAAGCGGAGCAAAATTCTCAACTCTCCACTCTCAACTCTCAACTATTTTTAACACCCTTAACAACTTCCACAACTTTTGCGAATGCGGCTGGGTCTGTGATAGCCAAGTCTGCCAGAACCTTGCGGTTCAGGTTCACGTTGGCAACGGAAAGCAAGTGGATAAACTCGCTGTATTTCATTCCGTGTTCGCGAACCGCTGCGTTAAGGCGGGTGATCCACAAAGAGCGGAAATCGCCTTTTTTGTCGCGGCGGTGAGCATAAGCGTATTGACCGGCATGGGTTGTCGCTTCTATGGCTAAACGCAAATTGCTTTTGCGGCGGCCATAGTAGCCCTTGGCGGCTTTGATTATTTTTTTGCGGCGTTCACGGCTAGGAACTCTTGTTTTTGCTCTTGACATACTCGCTCCTTAGGCCTCTACCAGCATACGTTTAACATGGAACTCTTCGGTTTTCTTCACAATTCCCGTTTGGCGTAAATTGCGTTTACGCTTTGTGGTTTTTTTCGTGAGTATGTGCCGCGCTCCTGAATGCTTGTATTTAACAGCACCGGAACCTGTCACTCGGAAGCGTTTTTTTGCCCCGCTATGGGTTTTCATTTTAGGCATTTTGTCCTCTCTGGGAATTGGGGTCTCCCCCATCGTTAGAAGCCTCACCTGCAGCCTTTTGCTCGGTTTCGTGCTTTGGCGTTTCCTTTTTCTTTATGCCACCCTTGCGGGGGCTAACTGCAATGGCGAAACACTTTTCCACTTTCAGTTCTTCTATGTCTCCGTAAGGAGACAAGTCCTCTTTGGCTTGGTCTATAAGGCGGTGGCCGAATTCCATTCTGGAAATCTCCCTGCCTTTAAACTGAACCAAAACCTTTACCTTAAATCCCTTTGTCAAAAACTCTTGAGCCTGTACCATACGGTAGCGGTAATCGTTTGCGGCAGTTTGGAAATGCAATTTTATCTCTTTTACCTGCCCGGTTGATTGCTGGTGGGCTTTTGCGGCTTTTTGCTTTTTTGCCTGTTCAAAGCGGAATTTGCCGTAATCTATTATTCTGCAAACCGGTGGGCTGGCGTTTGGCGAAACCTCTACCAGGTCCAGTTCGGCCTCTTTTGCTATTTGCAAGGCTTTTTGAACGTCAACAACTCCGACTTGAGCACCTCTTTGATCTATCAGGCGAACTTGTGGAACTCTAATCTCTTGGTTTATGCGAATTCCGTCCTTAGGACGGTTCGGCTGTGGGCGACCTCGTGGTGGAAGCAAACTAATGGACTCCTGAGTTGAACATAATACTGATCAAATATAGAAAATTCATAGCAAATTTCAAAAGCTTTTTACAAAAGCTCCTTTTCCCTTTTTTGGAAGTTGTTCAGCATTGTCCAGGAAATTTTTAAGCCAACAAATGCCTTGTCTGCGTTAACCTCGCGTGGCCAATAAAGAGTTTTGTCAGTAACGGTTCCGCCGTTTATTTCGCGGTAATTAAAATTGTCATGGCGAACAACCTTGTAGCCTCCGTAAATGCCAACAGAGAATTGAGAAGCTTGCAAGCGAAGTTCAAGTTCCAGATTTAGGGTCGGTCCAAAGGAGCTATATAGTTTTCCTTGCTGTAACTTATCAGGTTCTTTATCAGGTTCTGAGGAATTGAGGACTAAAACTCTATCGGGACTGCGGATATTTTGCAATTCAACTCCGGGACCCACAGAAGGAATTATATTAAAAAAGGAATTTTGCGGGAATATCTTATAGCCCCACATCCAAGTTACGCCGTAAGAAAACCACTCTGTATTTCCCCGTTCCGGGGTTAGCGGCATAAAATCAATATCAAACCAAGTGCGCAATTGGAGGTATTCAGCACCTATTTCCACGTGCCCGTCCAAATAATTCTTGGCGTAGCTTTCGCCGGTAACTTCGTTTATGAACTTAACGCCATCGGATTTCATGCTACGGAAATCACCTTTAAGGGATAGAAACCCGCGCACCAAATCCTTGTCGTAAATACCCTCGGATGCAAAAGAAGCAGAAACAAAAAAGGTAACAACTAGTGCTATCGGCAAGACTCTAGAAAAAATACGCATACAAGTAAATATACAATTTTTTTCGGAGAAAAGCAAACTTTAATATCTAATATCCATATCCGAAACCGGTAAATTCTCGCCTTTTTTTGAGGCGGTTTGCAGAATTGCGGCTTTTTGGGGGTCTAACCACCAGTAAACAGGGATTGCTTCTTCGCGATTAAACTTACCGTATAGCGATTTTGGGTAGCCAAAACGCCTCCAGTGCAAAATCTTGTTGTTTTCAGACTGCCAAAGCAGGATATATGGGACTATTTCGGTTAGGCGAGTATCCAGTTTTTTCAGAATTTCGTTGCGAGCATCCAGATTTTGCTCGGTTTTCTGAGCTTCTATCAGGCTGTCTATCGCTGAGTCCTGCACACCGGGGACGTTGTTCGTGCCTTTGTCATTCGCAGTTTTAGAGTGCCAGCTCGCTTCAGGGTCGCTCAGGCGGCCAGCCCCCCAAGCCAGCCAGCAGAGGTCAAAGTTGAATTCGTCTATGCGTTGGCGAAAAGTTGAAAGCGATACGGTCTCTATTTTGGAATCTATACCCACGGCCTTAAGGTCTTCTTGGAATTTGGTTGTATGGCGAATATCTTCGGCGTGATTCAGAAATGTAAGTTCAAAGGGAGCTCCGTTTTTATCTGTGAGCTTGCCTTGAGCGTTTACCGTGTAGCCGGCTTCTTCAAAGAGCTTGCGGGCGGAGTCCGGTGCATAGGGGTATAGCGGCGCATTTGGATTTTTATGCCCCTCCCAAAGGCTTGGGTAGTAGGTATTGAGCAAAAAATATTGGTTGAACATGAATTTTTCGCTCATAAGCTCGCGATCCAGCAAAAGGGAAAGCGCTTTGCGAACACGAACGTCTTTGAATTTGTCTCTGCGCAAATTGAGGGCAAAACCCTGAAAACCTTTGGGCTCTTCGTTAAATACCCTGTTTTTTAGCACATAGCCTTTGCTCACCGCATCAAAGTCGGTCTGGTTTATCCATATGGATGAGGTGTAAATAGGGTAGGCATCAAAATCGCCTTTTTTCAGGGCTTCCAGCGCTTTGTTGCGGTCTTCCATAAAGCGGTAAATGATTTTATTGAAATTATATTTGCCCGCATTGTAATTCTTTTGCCTGCCCCACCAGTCCGTACGGCGAGCGAGTTCCAGAGTGCGGTCTATTTTCATCTGTTTTATCGCATAGGGGCCGCTCACAACCGGAAATTCAAAGCGAATGGAATTGAAATCCGCATTTTCCCATATATGTTTCGGAAAGGCGACCATTCCCGCTGCTTCCCAAAAATTCCCCCAATGCGGATCTATGGCCTTAACCGTGAAATGCAATGAGTCCTGCACTTCCGGGCGTTCAAGGCGGGAAAGCCCAACCTTGAAGATAGGGGTTAAATTTTTCGGGTCCATTATCACATCGTAATAGAACTGCACATCGTAGGCGGTTACAGGTTTTCCATCGCTCCATTTTGCACGGCTGTCTATTTCAAAGGAATAGCTCATGCCGTCCGATGATATTTCCCATGAGCTTGCTAAAACTCCAATAGGGCGGTTTTCCGTTGCATGAAGTTCCGCAAGAGGTTCAAAGAGCATGGATATTACGGACACAGAAAAGGAATTGTAGTCCTGCCACATATTCAGGGAGCGTGGCATGGAGGCACCCCAAAGGCTTATCTCTCCACAGGGAACGGCCTCGTTTGGAACTGCTATTGGGTCAAACTCTCCGGTGGCATTTTCATAAACCGGTGGTGTGTCCGGGCAATCGGCGACGGATTTTGTTTGCGCTTGTTTTTCGCAGGATATAGCGATGAGTGTTGCAAAGAGTAAAACTGGTGTGTACCGCATTTGGGGAATATAGTAAACGTTGAATTTACTAAATTCCCTCGAATTCTATGCTCCTGAAAAAGACCCTGCAAATAAACGGAATTTCGCTTGAAATGGAGCGCAAGCGGGTTAGGAATTTAAGGCTTTATGTTTCCCCAAAAGATTTGCAAGCGCACCTAACGCTTCCATTTTACGCAAGTGAAAAACATGCCCTTGAATTTGTGAACAGCAAAATGGAATGGCTAAAAAAAACTTTGGAAAAGATAAAAGCCAATCCGCCCGTTTTGCAAAAGCTGAGGGAAATCTCAAAAGAGGAAATAGAAGAACTCAAAAGAATAATTTCAAATCTGCTTCCGCAATGGGAATTCAGGCTTGGTGTTCAGGCAAAAAGCTGGAAAATCCGCAAAATGAAAAGCCAATGGGGCAATTGCAAAACAAAAACAGGGGAAATAACATTCAGCGCGGGGTTGATAAAAAAGCCCTTGCGTTGCATAGAATACGTAGTTGCTCACGAACTAGCTCATTTATTGATTGCAAACCACTCCGCAAAATTTTATGCAGTCATCGCAAAGCACTTTCCGTACTGGAAAGAAATCAGAAAGGAACTCAATAAATGATAGCTGTTTGTTTTTCCTTTTTTTGCTGGTTTTCCAGCACGGCGTTAATGGCCATAGCGGGCTATTTAATCGCTTTGGCTGCGGAGCGGCCGGAGATGGCGGCACTCTCGCTCGGTGTTGTTGGGGTGCGTTTTTTTGGGATTTCAAGAGGTGCGTTTCGCTACGTGGAACGATTATCCTCGCACTCGCTCGCATTCAGGGAATTAAAAAAAATTCGCTTATACTTGTACAGAATTTTAGAACCCCTTGTGCCGTATAAATTATCCGCTGTTTCCGAAGGCGAAATGTTGAGCAAAATTTCCGCAGATGCCGAGGAGTATAAATCTTGGTTTCCGAGAGCAGGCGTTCCCTTGTTTGCAGGCATGGCATCTTTTGTCGTTAGCATTTGTGTTCTCGCGTACCTAAATTTGCAATACGCTTTTTGCTTTTTTGCAGTTTCGTTTTTGCTTATTGGAGTTTCTTTGGCTGCTTTTTTCTTGATTAAAAAAAGAGCTCAGGAATGGGGAATTGCCGGTGTGGAACTCGGTGAATTTTCCCTTTCCGTTGCACAAGGAATGGCGGAAAAAAAATCCTGGGGAATTTTTGGAAAAATTTCCAAAACATGGGAAAAACTGGGTTGCATTGAAGAAGAAAAAAGGAAAAAAGTTTATTCAATATACTGTTTTGCGGAAATATTTTCTGTTGCTTCGCCGTTTCTTTGCCTTGCCGGAATGTTTTTTATCGGTGCAGGGGATTTTTCCTTTCCGGTGTGGATTGGGATTTTGCTCGGTACGCTTGCCGCATTTGAACTTTTACAGGAATTGCCTTTTATCGCTTTGCAGAGCACGCTTTCTTTACTCGCGAAAATGAGAATTTATGATAGTTCGCATCCGGTGCCATACGTTCCATATCCCTCAGAATTTTCTGCGCAAGAATTAACCCTGAGCACAGGCGATGCTTTAATTTTGAGTGCACCTTCCGGCACAGGAAAAACTTTGCTCGCTAATTCCATTGCCGGTTTTTTGCCCAACAGCGAACTTGCGGAGAGAACCGATAACTTTGTTTTTTTAGAACAGGAGCCTTTTTTGTTTACCGGAACTATAAGGGATAATTTGCTGTTTGCCGCCCCCAATGCGACTGATGAGGAAATGCAAAGCGTTTTACAAAAAGCCGGGTTGGAAAATTTTCCTTTGGACCTGTGGCTCGGGGAAAAAGGCTTTGGGTTGAGCGGTGGCGAGAGGCAAAAACTCGCTGCTGCCAGAGCCATGCTCTGTAAAGCGGAATTAATCATGGCAGACGAACCCGGCGCCCATTTGCCGGCAAAAGACGAGAAAAAATTATTTGATGAATTTGCAAACTTGCCCGGCAAGCCTGCTGTTTTGTGGTTTTCGCATGGAAAAAATTTCTAAAGTAGCGTTCCCCCCGTTAGCCCTCCGGGCGAAAAAAACGGGGGGAGAACCTGCGAAATTGTTAAAATTTCGTAGGTTAAGGGGGGACGCTGATAGCGATGAATTTTTGCGCCAGAGTTAATCAGCGTTTTCTATATTCCAGCTTTAACGGATATTAATACTATGATATGCATAAAGAGCAATTTTTTTACTGCCTTTTTAGTTATCCTCCTCTCTGCAGGAGCTTTTTTTGCATTAAAGACATTGTTGCCGGAAAAACTTTTTGAGAATGGTAAAAGCGATAACATAATTATAAGCGAACCGGTGGATTCTTTGGATGTTGATGATGATGTTGATTCCCTTGTAGTAGAAACTTCCGATTCTATTGCAGAAGGATTGCTGCATTTTTTTAAGAAACTTTTCACGCTTGAGAAAACAAAAAAAGGCACTGTACGGATAGCGTATTTCGGTGATTCTATGATAGAAAGCGACTTGATAGTCAAAGATGTTCGCAAGCATTATCAAAAGAAATACGGTGGGATAGGAATCGGTTTTCTTCCGCTCAGCAGCCAGTCTGCTTACCTCGGTGGGTCCATGCGGTATGAATATTCTCCTAAGTGGAATACTTATTCGGCCCTGAAAGAGTCAACAGCGATGCTTGGGATAAGCCAGTATGTATCTTTTGCAAGTGCCGGCACATCGGTTTGGACGCAATACAAAAGAGGTACTTTCCCTCTTGTACATCCAACGCTCTTTTACGGCAAATCAAACAACAGCAACGCTACTATGACTGTTACTACCGACAAAGGTGCTTTGAAGACGATTCCTCTGACACCTACTAAAACCTTGAATAAACATTTATTGGCTTCGGGGGTTAATGAATTGACCGTTCAATTTGATAATGCAGAGTCCATTCCGTTCTACGGCGTAAATTTCTCCGGTGGCTACGGGGTAAACATTGACGATTTTGCGCTCCGCAGCAGTTCGGGCATACAGCTCGCAAGCCTAAACGTGGGTTTGATGAATGCTTTTCATAGGGAGTTTAAATATGACCTCATAGTATTGCAGTTCGGAGCGAACGTGTTAAATCCGAAAACTACGAATTACAACTGGTATGCGAGCAGAATGACAAAGGTTGTGAAACACCTGAAAAATTGCTTTCCGGGTGCGGATATTTTGGTCATCTCACAGGCCGATAAAGCCACAAAATACGGAAGGGTGCTGAAAACCGACACTACGCTGGCTTCATTAATCCAAGCACAGGAAAAATATGCCCGCAATACGAGTTCGGCTTTTATCAATTTATTCGAATTGATGGGAGGAGAAGGGTCTATGGTAGAATGGGCGAATGAGACTCCTTCGCTGACTATTAAGGATTACACTCATTTTAGCAGTAAGGGAGCAAAAAAGGTAGCCGGGCTTATTTTTGAAAAATTGGAACAGGAGTATGAGAATTTCAAAAAGCAAAACAAGGAGAATGCAGGAGATGGGAATTAGGGGAATTTTTATTTTAACATTCTTTTGCCTGGCGATAACATCCGTATCGTACAGCCAAGTGTTGCAATTGGATGAGTTGGAACAACATCCGATAAAAAATGCTTCTCTTCTGCATCCTCTTTTTGAAAAATTCATCAAGCTGGAAGAGAATAAAGAGGGGAAAATCAATATCGTTCATATCGGCGATTCGCATATTCAAGCCGATTTTTTCACTAATGCGGTACGCAAGCCGCTACAACAACAATTCGGAAACGGAGGATACGGATTCACTTTTCCTTACAACCTGAACGGACCGGCTAGGCCCTACCGTTTCGCTACAAACGTCGCATGGCAAATCTGCAGGAACAATAGACCAGCAAGATGCGATTCGGGTACCGAATTCGGATTATCCGGCTATGGGTTCAACACCCAAGCAAGCCAATTTGTCCTCTCGGTGGAGGCGAGCGAAGAGCGATTTAGATTTAATACCATAAAAATAATCGCTCCGGAAGCCACATCTTACCGCTTGGCAGCGATAGAGGGAGATAAAAAGCCTATGATACATAATGTGCGGTCCAGCGTTGAAATTCACAAAGTTAAAAGCAGGGAAACTTTGGATGCCATAGCAAAGAATTACAGGGTTTCCGCAGCGGCCATCAAAAGAGAAAACAACATGAAATCAAACAAAATTTGGGCAGGGAAAAATTTGCGCATCCCCATTACGATAACGGAAACCAGTACGGACACATCCTTATTTCTCCCGCTTGAATTTCAATGGCAGGAGAAATTCGTTTCAGCATACCATCAGGATAATCCGATTTCGGCAATATATCTGCTTCAAACCGGAAAACAAAATTTTTACAACCTCAATGGATTCATTGTTGAAAATGATGCTCCGGGTGTTATCTATCACAGTATCGGAACTGTGGGGTCTATGGCATCCGATTTCAATGCAACTCCATTGTTCTTTGAGCAACTCCCGGTGTTGTCCCCTGACTTTGTTATAATATCGTTCGGGACTAATGAATCTTACAGTGATGTTACAGCAGAAGAATTTATCGCACAGATGGAACTGTTTATCAACAATATCAAAGCATTTTGCCCCGAAATTCCGATTCTTGTAACTACCCCACCCACTTCACTATTACGCCGCAGGAGATTGAACAATTATGTTTTGGAATATTCCGATAACTTGATGCAGAGAGATGATATTGCACTGTGGGATTTGTATTCTTTCACCGGAGGGCTTATGGGAGCAGAGGAAAATTTTGCGGCAATACAAATAACCAAAGACTATATACATTACACTTCTAAAGGGTACGTCAATCAAGGAACTGCATTTGCCAACTCCCTCCTTAGCCAATATGAACATTATAAACGGAACCGCGAATGACCGCTTTTGATTTAACTTACGACCCTAAATCGCCGTTGTTATTTAATAGCGGTTTATTTTTGGGATTGTTCCTTGCGTTTTATCTGATATATGTGTTTACCCACAAGTACAGCCGCTTCCGTACGGCATATGTCCTTCTTTTTTCTTTTTTCTTCTATTACAAGGCCGGAGGAATGTATTTTATTTTGCTTGCCGTTTCTTCTGTTTTTAACTATTTCCTCTCTAAGCAATTGTATAAAACGGAAAGCCCCGGAAAAAGAAAATTTTTTATTACGCTTTTGGTCGCAATAAATCTAGGCATTCTGGCCTATTATAAATACACCAATTTTATTATAGGAAATATAAATGCCGTTTTTAACGGGGATATTTCATTTCAGAATATAATATTGCCTATAGGCATCTCCTTTTTTATATTTCAGGCCATTAGCTATTCCATAGATGTTTACAGGAGGGAAATCGAACCGGCACGAAATCTGCTGGATTTTTCCTTTTACCTCTGCTTTTTTCCGCAGTTGGTAGCCGGCCCAATAGTCCGTGCGAAAGAATTTTTGCCGCAAATGTACGAAAAACTTAAATTCTCAAAAGAAGATATGGGCAAGGCCTTTTTCCTCATTATGGTTGGGCTTATAAAAAAAGCGGTTATTTCCGATTATATTTCGCTTAACTTTGTGGACAGGATATTTGAGGCCCCCAGCAGTTACACAGCAATAGAAAATCTACTTGCAACTTACGGATATGCCATTCAGATATATTGTGATTTTTCGGGTTATTCCGATATGGCCATAGGTTTAGCGTTGTTGATGGGGTTCAAACTTCCGCTCAATTTTCTCACACCATATAAATCAAAATCCGTTACGGAATTCTGGAAGCGATGGCATATCTCCCTTTCTTCGTGGCTGCGCGATTATCTGTACATCTCGCTGGGCGGCAACCGTAAAGGGAAAATTCGTACCTACGGCAATTTATTTTTAACTATGTTAATCGGGGGATTATGGCACGGAGCAGCGTGGAGATTTGTCGTGTGGGGCGGATTGCACGGCATTGCCTTAGCTATTGAACGTATCCTTAAATCATACATAAAAATACCGCAAAATATATTCACGCGTATCATCGGCGTAATTTTGACTTTCCATTTTGTGACGTTCGCATGGATATTTTTCCGCGCCCAGGATTTTGGCACGGCAATGGAATTGATAGGTAATATAGGACAGTTAAGTTTTCAAGCGGAGCATTGGTTTTCCGTGATAAGCGTATATAAAAATGTGCTGATTGTGCTGCTCGCCGGGTTCATCATGCATTTTTTGCCGAGTCGGTTTGTGCAGTGGCTTCGGAAGATTTTTATCGCAGCTCCGGTTGTTGTCAAGGCCGTGATAATCGGGTTGGTTCTATGGCTGGTGTATGCAACGGCATCCAGTGAAGTTCAACCGTTTATCTATTTTCAGTTTTAATATACTCCAAAGTGTCTTCCACGTCATCCGAAAAATGTATGAAATCCATGTCTTCTTTGTCTATCAGTCCGTCATCTACAAACCTTTGCCAGTTCACAATGTTCTTCCAAAATTCCGTGCCGAATAGGACCAGCGGAACTTTATCCGTTTTTTTGTTCTGAAGCATGGTCAATGATTCAAACAATTCATCAAATGTTCCAAAACCGCCGGGGAAAACAACAATCGCCGCAGATTTTGACAAAAACCAAAATTTGCGCAAAAAGAAATAGTGAAACTGAATTTCCAGATTTTTATCTACATGAGGATTTGTGCTTTGCTCCCATGGAAGTTCTATGCAAAAGCCGAGGGATGGGGCATTGGCTTCTTTTGCGCCTTTGTTCCCCGCTTCCATAATGCCGGGGCCTCCGCCTGTGCATATAGCGAATTTTTCGGGCTGGGTTTTTGCCCATTCGCCCAATTTGAACGCCAAGTCGTTTGCAGCTTGGTAATATTTGTCACCTGATTTTATTCTGGCAGAACCGAAGATTACTATGGTTTTGTCTATTTTGTTATCTTCTATAATCGCTTTTGAGGCTAAAAATTCAGACATAATGCGGACAGGCCTTCCGTGTTCGCCCTTGATAAAATCTTGGTCATGAAATGCTAACATGGGGGTAATGTAGTATTTTACAATGATCAGTCATCGCTAATAAACTGCTCACGAATACAAGCAACTTCCTCTTTTATTTTTTCATCGTTTGCACCTTCATTTTGCAGCACCATCTCGGCTATGCCTACGGCTGCCTCGGCTTCTTCATAGCAAACCCTTGATACGCCTATTTTTTCCAGCATTGCACGTTCGGTAATATAGCGTGCTCTGGAATATATTATCGCATTTTCGTTTAAGTTGCGGGCAGTGCTGGCTATGGGAATTCTCGCTGCCAAATCAGGCGGAGTGATTATCAGGTAACTCGCTTGTTCCATGCCGGCTGCTTTTAGAATATCCGCTTTGGAAGCATCTCCGAAAACCGCTTCTGTGCCGTTTTCGTGCAAGAATGTAATGGTATCCACATTCATATCTATAATAACAGGATGAATGCCGGCTTGTTTGAATATGCGGGTGATGGTTTGCCCAACAGGACCGTAGCCAACCACAATAGCCTTTCTTTGTTCGGCTAAATTCTTGGGTTTAGCTGACCCCAGTTTATTTGCACGTTGTGTAGCTCGCCAATTTAGCAAAGACCATAATTTTTTATTCTTGCTCAGAAATTTTTCCAGCACCGGCACCAAGCGAAACAGCAAAGGATTTAGAGCCAAAGATAATATGGCGGCAGCTATGAGTACGCTTTCTTTTTCAGCGGTTATCAAGCCGAGTTTACGTGCTTCCCCTGAGAGAATAAAAGAAAATTCACCTATTTGAGCGAGTGCCAAAGCTACCGTGAAAGCCGTGGTTGTTGAGTATCCCAAAACAACTACAACAACAAGAGCTGCAAGAGGTTTAGCTATAAGTATAATACCCATCAGAATAATGAAAAGTCTTGTTTGCTCAAATAATACAATCGGGTCGAACAACATGCCAACAGCCACAAAGAAAATAACGGCAAAAGCATCTTTCATAGGCAGAGCATCTGCTGCTGCTTGCTCGCTCAGTTTGGACTGCCCCACTGCCATGCCGGCTAAAAATGCGCCTAAGGCAAAAGAGGCTTCAAAAATAACAACAGAACCGGTTGCAATTAGCAAGGCAAGAGCCAAAACCGCCAAAGTGAACAGTTCGCGAGAACGGGTGCGAGCTATTTGGGTCAATATCCAGGGTATGAATTTTTTGCCTCCGAGCAAAACCACTGCGGCGAGCAAGCCCATTTTTAATATGGCAAAGATAAACGAAAGAAAAATTGTTAACGGCCCGGTTTCACCCTCAAATAAAGTGATCCCAAAAAAAGTTATGGGGATTGTGCCGCTTTTGCTCAGGATAATTCCACCCAGTGCTGGAAGGAGAACCAGCATAAGCACTGTAAAAATATCCTCTACTATTAGCCACCCTATAGCTATATGGCCTTGAGATGTATTGAGCACATTATTATCCGAAAGAACACGAATAAGCACAACGGTGCTCGCTACCGAAACCGCCATGCCTATGACCAGCCCGGAGCCCCATGAATGCCCAAGCCAGTGCAAAAATACGGTTGCAAGTACCGTAGCGGTTAAGCTCTGCACAACAGCACCCGGCAGAGAAACCCGTTTTACCGCAAGCAAGTCTTTTACGCTAAAGTGCAAGCCTACACCGAACAGCAATAATATAACGCCAACTTCCGAAAGCTGCGTGGCAAGCTCTTTCTCTATGCTTAAACGACTAACCACCACCCCAGCCAGCAAATAACCTAAAATCGGGGAAAGCCGCAAACGCTGGGTTATGTATCCAAAGCCAAGCGCAATAGTAAAACCCAGAGCCAGTAGTAAAATTAAGTCATAATCATGCAC
>LIUH01000028.1:47635-47812 GCA_001462225.1 Fibrobacteria bacterium GUT31
TAAAATTAAGTCATAATCATGCACGGGGGTAAATATAGAAAATTAAAATTTTCTATATTTATCTTCAAATGCCCCTTTTTTGCAAAATAATGCTCCCCACTAGAGCTTGCTATGCAAGCTCTACCGGACCCTCCTACGGAGGCTTCGGAGCATTTTATGTTTGGGGGTCAAAAAATT
>LIUH01000029.1 GCA_001462225.1 Fibrobacteria bacterium GUT31
AAAACGGGAGTAAAGAGTTTGAGCGTTAAAAGGCATTTGTGAAGAATATAGAAAAACATCCGAGTAAATTCTATCTTCTATACCATGCCTTTTATAGTAATAATTTTACTGGCAATTCCGCTCTATGCCTCAATTTCAGGCGAAAACGGTTATGCCTCGCTCTCTCAGAATGGCGGAATGCAGGGGAATCCGGCTGCGTTGAGTGCTTTTGAAAGCCCCGGTGCGATTTTTAGCTATGAAAAAAACAGAAATAATATTAACGGCATGAACAATTTTTTATTCGGATTTTGGGGAAACAATTACGGAGCGGCTTTTGACTGGACAAATGGGCGCGAAGGCTACGATAGAAGCGAATGGTCTTTTGTGGATAATGAATTCAATTCAAGCCGCTCACTCTTCTTGGGCAACAGATTTTCCGCAACCCGAATTTCGCAAAAAAACGGAACTTCCTTTTCCTATTCACCCGGCTTTATTTTGCGCCCCCACTCTTTTATTTCGCTTGGGGTTTGGAGCGATAACTTTCTGCAATACGGTTTTTACCAAAATAGAATGCAAAATGCCGGTCTTTCAATAAGACCATTTGCCGGAATAACAGCGAGTTGGAATGCAGGGATAAAAAATTATAAACAGTTAAAACATTTTGCTTCGCAAACCCGGCAAAATTTGTTGCTTGAACTGGAAGCCTTTGATTGGACTCTTGGCCTGGAATTTCCGCTTGTGGAACCGGATAACAACGGCACTTTTCGCTTTTTGCTCTCCACCAGCCTTGGTTCGCATTTAAATGCTTCTGTTGCATTGGCTGCAGACGACTGGGATTCAAACATGAATTTCAAAAGAGCAGGCATTATATTGCATTCCGCATTAAATCAGGGTGCCTTGGAAAAAACTGGCATGATTCGTGTTCCTCTCGGTAGCATAAACGAAAAAAGCGGCAACTGGAGCTTGTTCGGTGAGCAAACAGACGATTTGGAAACACTGCGAAATACATTTGCCATGCTCGAAAAATCAAGTGCAAGAGCGATACTTTTTGATTTTTCAAATTACAGCGGCGGATTAAGCATTTCACAGGAAATTCGCAGGGGAATTTATTCCTTGAAAAACCGTGGCAAAAAAGTCGCAGCCTACACGGATAATTATCGCCCTTCTGTTGTATATGCTGCTGCTGCAGCGGATAAAATAATTTTGCAACCCTCTGCATTCGTTGATTTCAATGGGCTTGCGAGCGAGGTTTTATATTACAAGGGCTTATTGGACTGGGCTGGGATAAAGGTTGAAATATTCAGGCATGGCAGTTATAAATCCGCAATGGAGCCTTACACTTTGGATTCCATGAGCAATGAGGCTAGGGAAAATTTACAGGGAATTTTGGATGGATGGTGGAAGGTGGTGAGGGATACGGTGGCCGCATCAAGAAAACTTTTGCCGGAATTTTTGGACAGCATAGCGGGCAGCCCGAAAGTTACTGCAAGCTCGGCAAAAAATAACGACTTGGCAGATACAATTCTCTATTTGGAAGATGTTCCGAAATATGTTTCCAAGGTTTTGCTGGGCAGGGAAAATAAAGATGCATATTTTGAGGACTGGTACTTGAGCGAAGAAAAATTACTCTCAAATTCTTGGCAACCAAGGGCAAAGATAGCGGTGCTGAACATTGACGGCATGATAGTCGGCGGTTATGGTTCAAATGACCCTTTGTTTGGAAAAAGCGTTGCCGGCGTTGCAGATTTAATAAAAACAATAAACGAAATCGGATATTCCGGCGAATACAAGGCTTTGATTTTGCGTATAAATTCACCGGGTGGTTCGGCGGTGGCTTCTGATGAACTTTGGTATTCCCTTCGAGCTTTGAGGGAGAGTGGAATGCCCATTATAGCGAGCGTTGGCGATATGGCTGCAAGCGGTGCATATTATGCGGCGTGTGCTGCGGATAAAATTGTGGCAGAGGCAGGCAGCGTTGTGGGGAGCATTGGAATTTACGGAGGCAAGGTGGATTTGAGCGGTTTGCTTTCAAAGCTAAAAATAAAAACCGAAGTTGTTAAAACCCACGAAAGCGCAAATTCCAAGAGTATATTCGGCGGATTTTCGGAAAACGATAGCCTTGCTCTTCAAGAGTATATGGATGAATTTTATTCACGCTTTATAGGTGTTGTGGCAGAAGGGCGCAGCATTGCGGAAGAACAAGCGGATTCGCTTGGCGGAGGCAGGGTGTTTATAGGAATGGAAGCGGTGAGCAACGGTTTGATAGATGAAATCGGTGGATTTGAGCGGGCTGTTGAGTTGGCAAAAGAGCAAGCCGGTTTGAGAAAGAGCGCTAGGGTAGATGTTGTGCATATAAATAATTATGGTTTTTCGTTTACCGATAAAATTTCTGCAATGGTGAAAGGGGAGAGGCAGGTGTATCCGTGGGTGGAGGCGTTGGAAAGAACTTGGGTTTGGGCGATTTATTTTTAGGCGGGAGTTTTTTTAGTTGAGAGTTGAGAGTTGAGAGTTGAGAGTTATGTTTAATAAGGTGTTTAAAGTTGTTGTTTTGGTTTTGCTGGCTTTTTTTATCAATGCGGCGTTTTTTTTGGCTGTTCCGGTTTTGAATGCACTATTTTTTTCTAAGGACTACGAAAAAAGCGAGAAGGATAAAATTGTAAGCAGGGAAGTTGAGATTTTGGTTCAGGAGCCTAAAAAAGAAATTCAGCAAAGAACTATAAGGGAAATTCCTCGGAGCAATCAGTTTAAGCCGAATCAGGCACAGAGCAGTTTGAGCAAAGGCATAAAAGGATTTTCAATGGATTTATCGCTTGCGGGAGTAGGAGAGAGCGGGGTTTCAATAGGCGGCAGCGGCATGGAGAATGCAATTTACAATGCGGAAGAAGTTGAGGTAGAAGCAAAGGTATTAATAGAGGTTTTACCCAAGTATCCGGAACGAGCAAAAAAACGAGGAATAGCCGGCTATGCGGTCATTCACATGGTGATAGACCGAAGCGGAAATGTCGCCGAAGCCTTTGCAACGATGGTTGAACCTGCGGGTTTTGGTTTTGAAACAGAGGCACTCTCAGCGGTGAGGCAGTGGAAGTTTTCCCCCGCTCTTGTAGGCGGGGTGACCGTTCAGCAGAGGTTCACAAAGGAGTTTAAATTTACGCCGTGATAGAATATTAACAGCGTTTACTTTATAGCTCAGGGTTTGGGCGTAGTTCTTCATAGTTTGCGCATCGCTTCCAATTGTCATTGGACAAGCAATAATTCTCTTTATGATACCCTTCTTGGTAGGTACCAAAAAAGTTGCAGGTTTTGTAATCCGAGTTGTAGTAGGGACAAATCATTGTCTTCTCTCCTAAAGGAACCTAGTATCGTATATCGTTTAATAT
>LIUH01000030.1:0-2317 GCA_001462225.1 Fibrobacteria bacterium GUT31
AAAATACTTAACCCTTTGTTGCGTGTAATCGTTTGGGTTGTTCCCCGGCGTGTGGTGTTTAATAACCGACGTTTCGGAGCACTGTGTCTGTTCCATCTTCATAGGCAAGTGGATATCCACTTAATAACCGACGTTTCGGAACACTGTCTGTTCCATCTTCATAGGCCAGTGGATATCCACTTAACCGACGTTTCGGAACAGACAGTGTTCCGAAACGTCGGTTATCAAACACCACACGCCGGGGAACAACCCAAAAGATTACACGCAACATTTAGAACGCGGCGAAAGCTTGAAATCAAGAATACTTAACCCTTTGCCCGCTCCAAAGCGCTCGGAATTTATAAACGTCCCCTGCCGGCCTAAAAACGCTCTAACGCGCGTTTGTTGTCCTCTTCGTACAATCTATTGCGTTGTGAGAACAGAACAGGAGCTCTCTGTTGCCTGACGTGATGAAATCACATGCCTGCACGTGTATAAACTTGGTGCGTCAGCTGATTGGTACACTCGCGCAAAAGTACAGGTAGGAAGAGAAGTTCGCCCATCGGAACTGCATTCCCAAACCTTTTCCATACTTTACAAAAAACATCAGGCCGTGCAAAAGTGTGTGCTTAGTATAGAGAAAAAGAAAATATCTCCATCCGGAAGGGGTAAACAGACAACATATAAATGTAAGCAGTGTGACCTTCCATTGTGCCGTGTGGGGTGTTTTTTGGAATACCACAAGCAGCGAAATGTGGAGGTGCAAAATTAGGTGAGTAGGTTATTACATGCATACATTTATTGCGAAATAATTCTGCCTGTTTTAGTTTAATTGTTTTGATTTTTTTTTTCCTGCAGGGGAGACCTGTTTGTGGTGCAGTACGTAAATTTAAATGCCCTCTGAAAAAAACGCAGTATTTCTGCCCATGCAGTAGGGATTTAAATAGGTGCGGCAAAGGGTTAATTAACATTCTTAATTGTTGTCAAAGTAATTAACAAAATGATCTCTCACTTCAAATGCAGCATTAGTTGCTCTCCGATTTGTTGGTGTAAAAGAAAGCAATGCTGGGGTACTTTCGTCTGTACCTTCATCTGGACTTCCGTCTGCATTATCTTGGCGTGATTCGGAAAGACAATGTACCATGACGAAATTATGTAAACAACAAGCAGCTTTTACAATATTAGTAGCGGTTTTCACTTCAACGTCAATAGGTCTAAGAAAAATTCTCCACTTTTGTGTTAGTATTCCGAATGCGTTCTCCACTACTCGTCTAGCTCTACTCAGTCGCTCATTGAATTGTTTTTTCTTCGTATCGTTCACAATGGTAGTCTTGGGGAAGGGGCGCATTAAATACGTATGTAATCCAAAACCTTCATCACCAAGAAGTACACGAGGAATAGGAATATCTGTACCAGGTAAAGGTTTTGGTGGTAGAATGTTCTTTCCATGAATGAAACGCCGATAAAAGGAGGACTTCTCAAAAATTCCACTGTCACTCTGTCGTCCGTAAGCACCTACATCAATTACGAGAAATTGGTAACGTGGGTCAACCACAGCTAGCAGAACAATTGAGGGAAAATGCTTGTAACAGTAAAAGTGTGAACCACTTTGGGGGGGACATTTAATTTTCACGTGCTTCCCGTCGATACTACCAACGCAATTTGGAAAGTTCCAGCGTTCCCAGAATCCTTTCTCAGCTTGTCTCCATGTTTCTTGTGTTGGAACAGGCAGGTACAGTGGTTGAAGAACATTCCAAATTTCAATGCAGATTTCCTTCACAATCTTTGAAACAGTCGATCGTCCCACTCGAAATGAGAAAGAAATAGTCTGAAAGGAATCACCGGTAGATAGGTATCTGGAAAACAGAAGCAAATAGAACACGATTTTGAAATACAGGAAACCACAACAATGTAGTATTCATGTTAATCTGTGATGATTATAAAATCATCTAAAGTCGTATGATAGCATATTATGAAATTTTATCAGTGGTGTTGGTCGTGGAATTCATTACGTATATCTTGCTTAAATTATAGTTTTTTATTTGCTTATTCACTCATTCTTTTTTTGCAGAAGAAACTGTAAAAGCGAAATGGAAAAACTTGAGAGATGCTTACATTAAGCATAAGAAGTTAACAAAAGGAACTACGGGACAAGCTGCAAAGAGATACAAAAATTGGCCATGGGCTCCCCACATGCAGTTTTTGGACCGAACTTTGGAAGTCAGATCGTCCGACTCAAACATTCCCAACCTGCCTGATACAGAAACACCAATCCATGAGAGTGTTACACAGTCAGAGGACATCGATATAGCAACGATATCTGAAATGGGCCCTCCGC
>LIUH01000030.1:2679-3392 GCA_001462225.1 Fibrobacteria bacterium GUT31
GTTGATCATCCTTGCCCTTCATCTGACCAGTCTCTGTATAGCCAGGACATGTTATCTGACCATTTCAACCCCTCACCAAGTTACGACCAAGATATGGCGTTTCCTGCACAGTCTCGTGCTACTTCGGTCAGCCATACAGAGAATGAGAATGTGAAGTCTGTTTATGAAAATGCTTACAAATCATTACATCTGTGATACGCTTCTAATGTAATTTTGTATTACCATATTATAATATTACAATACACTTACCTTAAACAAATTGCTAGCCTTTCTTTTGAGCATATTGGCCTTCTCCAGTTCGTAACGACTTTCGAAATTTTAGGTTCAAGTAACTGGTGTAATTCCTCAAAACAATCCCTTGACATGCGAAAATAGGTAAAAAATTTATCTTCATGAGACTGAAGTTCTCTGCACAGTCGATGGTATTCACCCACATATTCACGCGATTCGTTAATTTCATGAACCCACTTCCTTTTCCTTGACTTCTTTCTCACCGCTAGTAGCAGTAGCAGCTCTTCTTCAACAGAAGATTCAGAAGACTCTTCATACATGATGGAAAGCAAATATCATGAAGGTACTCGTTCCACACTACGTTGTAAACTGAAGCGAAAACAGCGACCGCCCGCGTTTGGCCGCTATCTGTATGCCCTAACCAAACCGCGCGGGGACGCGGCCCTCGAGAGCGGCCTAGCCGCGGCGGAAGGCCGCGTTCT
>LIUH01000031.1:0-3707 GCA_001462225.1 Fibrobacteria bacterium GUT31
ATAATATCCAAAATAAAGCAAAAGGAGCTTGCGGTGCGGGCAAAGCCTTGCACTCATGACATAAAAGTTGACATTGTCATAAAAAGTTTAATATACCCATTTTTCCCATTTTTTATACATAAGTTCGAAAAATTACAAGAAATTAGTTGCAAGAGTTCTTGTAACTGTAAACTTATGCTTTATAACTCAAATTTTTTCCCTCAAACAAAGGAGTTCGTCATGAACAAGATACTCTCAATAGCTGCAATAGTTGCTCTAGTCACAACTCTTTCTTTTGCTCAAGAAGAAGAAAAAGAAGGCGCAAAGTTCGGTGTCCGGGCCGGATTCAACTTATACGACCTAACCGGAAAAGGCTCGGGTGAAATTGATATGGGCCTTGGAGGTGGAGGCGGAATAGTTATAAATATTCCAATAAACAATTTCTTTAGCTTTAGCCCCGAACTGAACTTTTCTTATAGAAGATTGTATGACAATAACGAAAAATATGAAGAACAGGAAATCAAGGAAGAACAAATTTATGAGAGTGAATTTGCCATAAGCATCCTAGCAATGCTTCAGGTTACACCGGATAAAGGACCGCTTTATATGGCTATCGGAGTTCAATTGGATGTTCCCATTTCACCAGAAGTGACTAAGAAAATTTCATATAGTGATGGAAAATCAGATCGTAAAACTAGAGATTTTGACGACAGAGCAACAACGGATTTTGGTATTGCTTTGGGGCTTGGCTTTAATGCGACTCAGCATTTTAGGATTGACCTAAGATGCGTTGCCGGTTTGACGGATCTTGTAGATGAATATGAAGGCGACGCACCTTCCTTTAACCAATATGGCATTGGCATAACATATTTCTTTTAACATGAACGAAGGCCATGCGAAGCATATCGTAGAGGAGTATTAAAATGAAAAACCTAACAATCACATGGCTTATTTTGCTACTAACCTTAACGCAAACGCTTTTCGCACAAAAACTTTCCAAAAAATGCATTGACGAGCTAATCGAAGCTAAAGAAGAAAGCGATTCGGACTTGCAGGACTTTTTAAAAGATTTGGTGACCGAAGTTGTAAAGGTAAAAGTACAGATGAAAATTCCGTTTGGAAAGCCTTCCGACAACAAGTGTACCTACGATGTGGCCAACCGCGCCTTATGCGGCAACATTCAATACAACCCGCTGATTCAAAAATGTAAAAACGATGCCATAATCGTGGTATGCGGCGAAATCGAATATAACCCTGAAACACATGGATGCAAAAACGGTGCAGTATTTCTAAAATGCGGAACAACTGAACTTTATAACCTTGCAACGCATGGATGTAGCAACGACGTTGTGTTTCCGAAATGTGGCGAAAACCTTTATAACCCCAAAACTTACGACTGCAAAAACAACGCTTTGGTTGCACTTCCAAAATGCGGCACCAAAATTTACAATCCCAAAACTCTACCTGACTACACTACCCATTCCGGTTTGCCCGATAACCTTTCCGTTAGGCCCTTCCACTCTCCACAATATAACTTGATTAGTATTAAGCTGTATATCAATCATGCCCTGTGTTCCGCGAAGCTCCGCTGTTTTTAGCAATTTTCCGCGGCTGTCAAAAATTTTGAGCCTTGCGAATGCAATATTGCCCAGATTATAACTGAAAATGCCGCGACTGTTCAGAGTAAAGTTTTTTACGCCATGAAATGCAATATCGTGAGATTTTGAGGGTGGGTCATCATCGCCATACCATTGCATAGATCTCGGAGCGGTCACCTCCACCGGAGGTTCGGTGCGGTTTGAGCCATACTGATTCTGAGCGTCGGTTATAACACCGGCATCCACAAGCCCGTAAAAAACGCCTTTGGTAGCGGTTACATTGTATATCTCTCCGTCCCCCAAAAGTTGCGCCGTGCCGGAAATGTCAAGGGGTTGGTCTATCCACCCCACACCGCCAATACGTGCATTGCCATATATCTTCGCATTGGCATTGCTGATATTCGGTGCACCGTCTATTCGTGCATTTCCGTAAACTTGCGCATTCCAGATATTGGCTCCTTCGGATACAACAGCACTGCCGTAAACCTGCCCGCCGGCAACCAAAGCGTAATCTTTTACAATAGCATTCTCCTTGACCTGTGCATTTCCCTTTACAACAGCCCGCCCTTCAATACGAGCGTTATCGCTAACCCTTGCAGTACCCAAAACCCTCGCATTTGGCCCTACATACGCAGTTGCGGCAACAGTTGCCGTGCTTTGTACAAAACCTCCGCCATTGGAATGCGGGCCTCCCGCCGGATTGGCAGGTGCTTGGAAGCCTTCGGGTTTTGCGCCGGTTATTTCCACCATGTATGGGAATCTATATACGGTATAGTAAAATTGGTCCCAGCTTATTCTGTGGTGAACTGTCGGGGTAGCGGCTACTACCAAATATACCTGAGTTTCCCCGTTTTGCAACTGCATGGAAATATCAGGATTGCCGTCCGAGGCTCGTTTGATTTCGCTATAACGCGCCGTTACCGTGCCTCCGGTTGCCGTTGCGTCTCCTGTTACAGCGACAAGCCCATAACGCCAGTCGGAACCGGGGTTATCTTGAAGATGCGCAACAGCAGCTTCAAGATTGAGGTTTTTTGTGTAACTCGGGATATTGTTTTTTGTTTGCACATCGCCCCTGAAACGCACTTTTACATTGCGGGAATCGTCCGGGTATAGGCGTATTATGTTAAACCCGTAGCGTTGGGGAGCGAATGCAAAAGGTGATACATAGCGGTTGTCTGTTGCGTTTTCCCCGTCAAGGGCCTCTAAGTAAGTGTATCTTGGGCGTTTGAATCTTTCGTCCGGAGTGCCCAAATTTTTATTGAAAGCACTGCGAAAGAGCGCAGAACCTCGGCTAAGGTCCCAAATTACGGCTTTGGTTGCAAAATCTCCGAAAATATCTCCGAATTCCTGCTGGCTAATGTTATTTTGACGCATGACTTCCGAGAATGGGTCTGCAGGGGAAACATTTTTGGACTTGCCCCAGATGTCATTTACAACCTGAACGCCCTTTGTATCTATGAGATATTCAAAAAACTGCCAGTTGCAATAGCGATTGCGTGTGCTGCCCAGATAAAGCTGTGCCGTGCGTGTGTACATTTCGGCGCAGTAATGAACTTCGCTTGGATAAACTTGGTGAGGCATCAAATTGGCATGAGATTCGTAAAACCAGCCCGTAAAATTAGTGCCTGAATTTGTGCTCCCTCCGGACATCCCCCCGGTCATTGTCTGAAGGCCGTGCATAAACTCGTGTGCGAGCGCCCATTTATCGCTAACTGCGCCGGAAGAGAGCCACATACCGGGTGCGTTGCCTATGGTTCCGCCAAACGCGTGTCCTTCATCACAGGTGGTGGTACCGCCGCAACATGTGTTTCTGCCGCATGTGCTATTTGGAGCATTGGTGCAATTACTGCCGTTTCGCAGCACATAAACACCCATTTTATACTTTTGATTTGCCGAAGTTGTAGCGGAATATGGGGGTTGGAACCCTTTTTGGTTTACGTAAACATCATAGATGTTCTCCAATTCATTCAGCGCAGTTTGGATTTGCTGGTCAGTCAGGCTGGCGCAATCCCCGGCATTTTTGCTATACCAAACGGTGAACCTGTCTGAATTAACGGAATCCACCCATTGATGGTCAGGGTCTTGATTGGCTCTAGCCGTAAACACTTCCCTATTGGTCTGTGCAAAGGC
>LIUH01000031.1:3842-4124 GCA_001462225.1 Fibrobacteria bacterium GUT31
TTCCCTATTGGTCTGTGCAAAGGCTGAGGATATTAGCAGGAAACAAAGTATGATGAAGGGCATACTATTAAAATATATTATTTTTTTAAAATAAGATATTTTTTTACAAATCTACTGCACATTTGTACAGTAGAATCCGATTTTAGCAAAAAAAATAAAATTTTTTTAACTATTTTCCAAAAATAAATGTATATTATGTCTAAGTATGCTGTTTTTTGCCGTAAAATGCTTTTTGCCGGATCTTGTGCCGCAAGGTCTGTTGAGAATTTCATTTGGTAATTT
>LIUH01000032.1 GCA_001462225.1 Fibrobacteria bacterium GUT31
ATGTGGACACATTACGAGTAATGTTATAAACCCGCCGCCGCCCAGCGGCGAGCATTCCGTGCCTAGTTGTTCTTTACGCAACGGACATAAAACATGTCAGCCCTGTGGACACCGAGCCTGTACATTTCGCTGTAAATGGAGACCATCCGGTACCAACCATAGTCTGGCTTTTACATCTTTTTCAGATATTGTTTTTGTAGCAGCAGGATAACCTTCTTCGTCAAAATCTGTTACAACTTTACCGCTTTCACCGTAACATTTGCCTCCAACAGAGTAATTCAAATTTTCCGCCATCCAAGTCTGCTTGCCTATTTTCACAGTTTTGTACTTTTTGCCGTCCCTAGAGTCGGTAAAAGTGCCTTTTTCCTGGGCGAAAATCGCTACGCAGATTAACAACAATGCCATAGTTGCTTTTTTCATTTTAATACTCCTTTCCCGCCAGTTCACCCCGCCAAACCCTTGGGAATATAGGGCTTGGGAGGGTTGCACCACTATGGTGCGTTTTTGTGTACGCCACTTGCTAAAACAGCGGATCCCGGGCACAACGTACAGAATTCGAACCGCCAGTTGTGAAGCTTACGCCTGTACCTGTGCCAATGTACACGGTACGGTGAGAGTTACTGCCATATAATATATACCACCAGGTGCCAACATCCGTCTTTGTTGCTCCATTTAATGTTATACCACCAGGGAGAGCGGAAAAGCCGAATGCGTCCATGCCGTTGCCGCTGCTCCAGCCGCTCTGTGCTTTTAACATCTGCCCTGCGGTAGATGAGCCGCCGACATCTTCTATTAACTTATCCCATTCCGCACTGCTTGGTATATGCCAGTTCTTCGGGCATATTCCTTGATGCTTTTCGGCTATCTGCGAAACACAATAACTATTGTCGCAAGTCGGGTCAATAGCCATAGCGGTAGCCCAACTATACACCCTGCCATATAGGGCGCAGTTATCGTTGGAACATGGGCATAAGTAGTCTGCTCTTGACATTCCTGCTATTGTAGCATCTTCACTGCAGCCTTCGACTTTAAAGTTAAGGTTTTCCGCCATCCAAAACTGGGAACCTATATGGGTGACTTTGTACTCGTTGCCATCGCGGTCATCGCATAAAATACCATCAGCGGATATCCCGCTTTTGCAAGGAACCGGATTATATGAGGAACTGCTTGGCGGGGGATTGTAGTTTTTTATGCAACGCAGGGAACGCAGAGCAGCTGTCCCTATCGTTATCACGTTGCCTTCTTCGATGTCGTATGTTAAAGCCTTATTGCCATCATTCGTTGCTGTCCACCAACTGCCTAGGCTGCCGAGTCTGCTGAAGTTGCCATTCGAGAAACCGAAGCCGCCCGGCAATGCCGAAAAACCGTAAGTGTCATAGCCGCTTGTTTGCCAGCCGTATGTCGCCTTTAGGTCGGCAATAGTGCCATCGACGATGCCAATATTAAGTACATCCCGATATTTCTTCCTATCCAACACGCCCCATTCAAGATCACTTGGCACGTGAAAACCTGCGGGGCAAATTCCCTGAACTCCGCTTGGGGCTTTATCGGAGCTTGGCTCTCCGTTCATTACCGTTTCCCAATCATAAAGCCTGCCATATAGAGTGCAGTTTACGGAATTATCGCCATAACATTTGCTGCCTCCGGCTTCGAAGTTAAGGTTTTTTGCCATCCAAGTCTGGGTGCCTATCACTACGATCTCGTAGGTTTGCCCGTCCCGCGCATCGGTTATGGGTTCGCCATATATGGGAACAATAGCCTGCGGGCTGCTGGACGAGGGCAGCGAGGAACTGCTAGGCACCGAACTGCTGCTCGGAATGCCGGAACTGCTGCTATTCACAACAGACGAACTGCTTGGGATGACGCTTGACGAACTTTGCTCAAGTGTTTCATCAACTGCCGAGCAGGAAGTGAGTGTCTGAACCCCGATACCCCCGATTGAGAGGATAAAGAGGATGTGAAGATAAAGGTTTTTGAAACCTTGTTTTGACTTGTTCATGGGATGTCTCCTGTTGTTGAGGGGAAAGATTCTACTTCTTCTGGGACTGGGTCAAAAATTTCGCATGTCTGATATTCGAATAGACTACCGTAGCCATATATTGTAACATTATTTACCGGTCTGTTGGGGCATATCAATGTGGGGTTCGTTGGGCAGTTATTTAAAAATTCTGGAAATTGTGGAAAATTTGTTTCTCCGCACATATCTTCAGTAATTATAGACGACTCAATGCACAGAGTATATGCACCTCCTATCGTTCCTCTGCAGGCTCCCCCGACCGCTTGAAGAGGGTCTTCATCGCAAATAAGCCCCCATTCCAAAGTAGCACCTGCCGGAAGGGAAGTGGTATGAGTAGTAACATTAGTAGTAGCAGTAATATTATATGTCCGATACCCAAAATTCCAACCTTCTGAAAGGCTCATTTCATATTTCCGTGTGCGAGTTCCTCCACCATTCTCTGGTTTATATGTATATGTTTCGGTTCCAGTAATGCTTCCGGGTTTTGAAGAATACAAAAAGCCTACGGACAACCATTCTTCCAATTTTACACTATAAGGATCAAGCCAGCATCTTTTGCCGGGAATATCAACGGCAAACTCTAAATTCGCCTGGAAGAGGGAAAGATCTGACGGAATAACAGAAGGAATGCCTTGGCAAGATGAATAATCTTTATTATTTGCAGGGTCAAAATCTTCGCAACGCCAACGAGGTTTTTCAAATCCCCCGCTGTACTTGCTTCCTATGCTTGGCAACGAATCTAGAAATAATCTCCCATTCTGAATTCTACCTACCGGAATGGTATCATGTATAGATGGTTCATAATCATCATAAATTTCAATTAGTAAAGCTACATTGGCGTTGCCGTTGAATGTTCCTGTTTTGACAAGAATTTCATCATTATCTTGTTTGTGCCATTTCACAAGATACACATGCTTATTTGACAATTCGGACGGATTTACGCCACCATTGCCGCTCCTGGAAACATCGCCTTGAGTACCCTCATCGCTTCCATCGGACGAGCAGGAAAGGGTAAATGCC
>LIUH01000033.1:0-728 GCA_001462225.1 Fibrobacteria bacterium GUT31
GTTCATGTAATAGAATTATTGTGGGTTTTTAGGGAAAATTCAAGGGGTCGGAGGGCTAGGCTCTGTCCCTAAAGCCGAGCTCTGTCCCCAACGTAGAGCAGGTTGTTGGGGACAGAGCTAGTTAGCGGGAACAAAGCCGGTTGGTAGGGACAGAGCTGTTTAGCGAGAACGGAACCTTCGCTACAGGCTCGGTTAAGGTTCAAGAGGGCGACCAGCTCTGTCCCCAACGTATAGCAGGTTGTTGGGGACAGAGCTGGTTAGCGGGAACAAAGCCGATTGGTAGGGACAGAGCTGATTAGCAAGAACGGAGCCAGTTAGTGGGGACAGAACTGATTGGTAGGACAGAGCCGGTTAGCGGGACTGAACTGACTAGCGGGGACAGAGCTCGTTAGCAGAGGGACAGAGATGTCCAAAAAAATGACTATCATATATAATGTTTTACTATATTGCGATAAAATGTGATTTTCTAAAATTTTATTTGCTTTTTAAATAAAATCTTCTGTTAATTGTGCCTGATAATATTCATATACCTGTTTTAGGGACGTGGAAACCGCTTGAATAACCTCATCATTGTACTTTGATAGCAATCCTGAAACAGCGGGAATAGGGGCGTCTTTTGGCTTGAATAGTTCATACGGTTCAATATTCAGAACATGGGCGAATTTTACCATACTTGCAGGGGAAATCCATCGTTTCCCATTCTCAATATCGCAGAGAAAATTCACCGA
>LIUH01000033.1:828-4064 GCA_001462225.1 Fibrobacteria bacterium GUT31
AATATCGCAGAGAAAATTCACCGATATTTCCAATTTTTCAGCAAATTGGGCTTGTGTCCATTGACGATAATTCCGGTAACGTTTTATATTGGTTCGGACTATCATCCGTAGTTCATTCTCTGTCATTTTACCACCCTATTTAGAGAATTTCTTATTATAAATTTGGTTTAATTTACTTGACAAACAGCAAATAGCATTGTATAAAATTCTCTAGTTGCCTATATCGTAAAATAAGACATTGTGAATTTCTGGAAAAGAATTTCACCGTTTGGTCTATTTTTTGAATATTTGGTGACTAAATATCATTTTTACATTCCCTTGCCCGTATAGGCTGGGAGATAAGCAAAGGAGTTTTATATGAAAAAGATTTCAAGAACAATCGCCATGATTTTGGTTCTGGTGATGCTCGCCAGTAGTTTTACAAGCTGTACGCTTATGTTTCCCTTACTATGGGAAGACGGAGGGGGAGAAGCGTTTCTTTGGGGTGGTCTAATAGACATATTACTTGTGGCACTAGTTTTGGTACTGATCGGGACTCCAAGTGAAACGGAAACACAAATCTACATGGTCGGCGCGGAGAATAATCCTTTAACACTGCATTATTCTTTGATGGAGAGAATAAACTCCCTGCATGAAGCGGAAATGGATTCTGTAATGACTCGGTTAAACTCTCTGCCTGTAGCAAAACGCGCCGCTTTGGTTGATACTGTTTACTCTTTGCCTTGGGCGGAAATTGCTTCTTCAACAGAAAGATTAAACGCTTTATCCGATACGGAACTCGCTTCCCAATTGCGAGCTTTTAGTGACTTATCCAACGCGGAATTTGATTTGTTGTTGAACAAGTTAAATGAAAGGGCACGCTTCCTGTCTGTGGCGGATTATATCGCGGCGGCTGATGATCCCAAAGAAAGGGCGTATATGGCGCTTAGTTTGCAGTATTAAGGGTAAATTGGGTCTTGGCCTTGCTTTTTAAGGCAGGGCCCAATACCTGATAAATTTGTTAACTTTGCTTCATTTTTTAGCTCTGTCCCTAACCTACTAACGAGCTCTGTCCCCATCAGCCAGCTCAGTCCCTGCGAACCAGTTTTGTCCGCGCTAATCTGTTCTGTTCACACTAGCCAGCTCTGTCCCTATTAACCCTATTAACCAGCTCTGTCCCCAACAGCCGAGCTGATTGTGGAGAAAATCAATTTCTCTTTTCCTATTGACAAAACTTCCGTTTTCATTTAAAACATATATAAACAGTATGTTTACTATGTTTAAACAATTAAGGAGGTTTCTTTATGTTTACGTTGACCAATTTATGGGTATTGCTTACCCTCTTGGTGTTCGCTTTATTAACCGGTCTTTTGGCGCTTTCCCGCCATAAGCTGGGCTTTACCCCCCGCGTGGGTCTGGCGCTTGTTTTGGGCATAGCCTTTGGTATCGGCATGCAGCTCATCTTCGGGGCGGAAACCACGGCGGGAGCGGGAGCTGAGGTAAAAAAATGGATTAACATCGTGGGAACGCTTTTTACCCGATCCTTACAGTTCGTGATTGTACCGTTGGTGCTGGTGTCTATTGTCAACGCCATTACAAAATTTACGAATTCCGGCGAAGGAATTAAAAAAGCGGGGCGGATCATCGCTTTTCTTCTCATTACAACCGCTGTTTCCGCTGTGTTCTCGATTATTGTGGTGCGTCTTTTCAACTTGAACGCCAATCACCTGATAGAATACAGGGAATCGACTTCCAAGCCGGCTGATGTCGCGGCTACCCTTCTCAACCTTGTGCCGAACAATTTGTTTGCCGCCCTGTCCGCAACTTCTGTTCTGCCGGTTGTGCTTATCGCCGCCGTTGTGGGTTTCGCGTATCTCGCGGTCAAAAGGGAAGACCCCCTTTCAGGCGCGAAGTTTGAGGGTTTTTTGAAGACGGTGTATACCTTTGTAATGAAGGTAGTTCACTTCGTTATCGAGTTTACTCCATACGGCGTTTTCGCGATTATCACCGTGAGGGCGGCTTCCGGCAGCGGGCAATTTATCATTCAATTGGGGCTTATCATCGTCGCTTCGTTTGTAACAATGCTGGCGGTTTTTATACTCCATCTGGTTATTGCCGCAGTGGGAGGCATTTCGCCGTTGGTGTATCTTAAAAAAACCACACCGGCTTTGTTGTTCGCATTTAGCTCCAGAAGCAGCGCAGCCACTGTTCCACTTACCATTGAAGCGCAGCGCAGTCTCGGCGTGGGGGAGGCCAACTCTAACCTTGCCGCGGCTCTGGGTACCTGCATTGGACAGAACGGCTGCGCGGGAGTATATCCCACGATGGTGGCGATTCTTGTAGGACTTGTTCAGGGCTGGAATGTTTGGTCGGCCGGCTTTCTTATCCCCCTTGTTATTTATGTGGTGATCGCGTCCATAGGGACTGCGGGAGTGGGCGGCGGAGCCACCAATGTTTCACTTTTGGTGTTATCGTTAATGGGACTGCCCGTGGAACTGGTCGCCATTCTGATTTCGGTAGACTTTATCATCGATATGGGACGCACGCTGCTGAATGTTAGCGACAGCATACTCGCCGGCTATGTCGTTGGAAAACTCGAAGGTGAAATTGTCCGTACCGGCGACGCATAATACGTAATGCGATTATGAGATAGCCAGAGTCAGGGGGAATTTTATTTCCCCTTGACTGTTCTTGTTGGCAGTACAGGCCCCGCTTTACTCGTTCAGTATATTTATTTTTTTCTGATGCTATAATAGCTCTGCTTTATTTTTTAGCTTTTTTTGAGCTCTGTCCCCAAACAAAAGCTATTTTCAAAATAATTTCGAAATGAAAGGGTTATTGGCAATATTTCTAAACAAAACATTGGGGACAGAGCTCATTTTTCTCAAAAAAAATTTCATTTCGGTAAAGCACTATGCATCTGCGCACCCATATATAGGTATGCGTTTACGAAGATTGCTCCGCGACGGAGCTGAGTATCATGTAACAGTCCGGATAAACCGAGGTGAGATGATTCTTTTGCCGGAAGAAGAAAAAACTCTTTTGTTAACGGTAATCAAACGTGCCAAAAAGCGTTACCGTTTCCGGATCAAGAACTTCTGCATCATGAACAACCATCTTCATCTGCTGATTAAACCGGGCGAAGACGAATCCCTATCTAGAATTATGCAATGGATTCTCAGTGTCTTTGCAATGACATGGAATCGAAGGCATAATTTGCACGGTCATGTATGGGGTGAGCGGTTCTATTCCCGAAT
>LIUH01000034.1 GCA_001462225.1 Fibrobacteria bacterium GUT31
GCAAAACATGAAGGAATTAAACGATAACAGCGTTCATTTGGCGGTGACTTCTCCACCTTATTTTAACGCAAAAATGTACTCAGGCAAGGCATTGAAAAATGATTTGGGCAATATACACGAGATAGATAAGTGGTTTAGTGAAATAGGAAAAGTTTGGAAAGAGGTCTTTAGAGTTTTGCAACCCGGCAGAAAATTTTTTTTGAATATTATGAATTTGCCTATCAGGTACAATAACACTTTCAAAACATTGAATTTAGTCGGCAAAAGCGTTGATTTATGCGAAAGCGCAGGTTTTATTTTTAAGCGTGATATTATATGGCACAAAACAAATGGGGTCCGGGCGCACTTTGGAACCTATCCTTATCCGGGTGGAATTTTAATCAACAATATGCACGAATCAATTTTGGAATTTGAAAAACCAAATGATGGAAAATTCAACAAATACGGACATTTAACAAAGGAAACAAAAGAGAAATCTAAAATAGACAAAGACTTTTGGCTCTCGATAAAAAACAGCGACGTGTGGCTTATGAAACCCGAAAAAAGCGGAGACGGCAGAGAACATGTAGCTCCTTTTCCCTACGAACTCCCTTATAGGTTCATCAAAGCCTACACCTACATTGGCGAAACAATTTTAGACCCCTTTTGCGGAAGCGGAACTTCCCTGCTTGCTGCAAAAAATCTAGGCAGAAACGGAATTGGCTACGAGATAAATTCCTGCTTTGCAAACACCATTAAATCAAGGATAAAAAAATGTCTCTCTTCTCCGCAATAAAATCAGGACTTTCAAAAACCCGCGATGCCTTGCTTGGCGAACTAAAATCCATCGCAGGTGTTGGCAAAATAACAGACGAGATGCTTGAAAATTTGGAAGAGCATTTGATAAAAGCCGATGTTGGCGTGGAAGCGGCTTTTCTATTGACGGATGCTCTAAGGGAACACGGGCTTGGCAAGTCTTTAACCCAAAAAGAGATCAACGCAATTTTGCGAAATGAAGCGGAGCGCCTGCTCATTGACCCGCCGAAATTGGAATGGGCGGGCAAGCCGCACGTTGTTTTAATCATAGGCGTAAACGGAGCGGGCAAAACCACTTCAATAGGCAAACTTGCGCATCGCTTGAAACAGGAGGGAAAATCCGTTTTGTTAGCCGCAGGGGATACGTTCAGGGCGGCTGCCATTGAGCAACTGGAAACCTGGGCACAGCGTTCCGGTGCGGATTTTGTAAAACATCAGGAAAACTCAGACCCCTCGGCGGTAGCTTACGATGCCTGCCAAGCTGCAATAGCCAGAAACAGCGATATTGTATTTATAGACACAGCGGGCAGGTTGCACAACAAAGACCATTTGATGGAAGAGCTCCGCAAAACCGTACGGGTTGTAAAAAAATTAAGCGAGAATTTTCCTCACGATATATGGCTGGTCATAGACGGCAACACGGGGCAAAATGTGATCAAACAGATTAAAACATTCCACGAAAATTTTAAACTAACCGGTTTGATTGTGACAAAATTGGACGGCACTGCAAAAGGCGGTTCCGTGCTTTCCATAGCGAGCGAATTAAAAATTCCGATTCTGTGGATAGGCGTAGGCGAAAAAATAGAGCATCTTTTGCCCTTTGACAAAGCGGAATATATCAACGGGTTGTTTGAGGATATTAACTAGCCGTGGTTAATGACCGTGCTAGCCGTAACCATGCTCTCTGCTATGAAGAGTGACAGCAAATTTTTCGCAACTTCTAAAAGTTTCCTATCTATTTTCGTGCGACCTACTATATCCAAATAAGCGTTGTCTATTGTTTTTGCAGCTTTTAAGCGAGGCTTCGCTTTTCCGTTTATCCAATTGTTTAAAGTGGAAAAGCTTACTCCCAAATTATAAGCGAGCCGCTCCTGCGACCAACCGGAACTTGCTAAAATTTCCTTTAATTTATCTATGGCATCTTTTTCCATAAATAAAATATAGAAAACGCTATAATGTTTTGCGAAACGCTATAGTGTTTTCAATTCGCCACGCAACGCACCGAGAATAGGAAATTCTTTCCGTTGCCGACCCCACGCACGTACTCGGTGGTGCAGTCCATGCTCAGAGACCAGGCGTAAACTTATCACCGCAACCTGTTAAAAGAGCCGGCAATGCGGCAAAAGCGAGAATTGCGATGATTTTTTTCATTTCAATAATCCTAATCCTGAACGCATCTTACGGAGTATAAGATTGTCTTCTTGGCATTACTCTTGTCTCTCCACAGCTTATCAGCATTGGATATTCCCCGCTTCCAGCCATTATCAGCATCAATTTCAGTGGCACTCCACCAGTTGCCGTCTGTGTCAATCTTAACGAATTTACCCTCGGCATCTCGGGCACCGCCGGGCAAGGCCGAAAATTCAACCTCGTCAGTACCGTTCCCTTTTTTCCAGCCGCTTTTAGATTTTAATTTTTTACCCGCTGTCTTATCACCGCCAATCTCTCTCTCCAAAATCGACCATTCCCCGTCGCTCGGCAAGTGCCAACCCGCCGGGCAAACGCCCTGAACCCTGCTTGGACTTTTGCCTGAACTGGCTGCGCCGTTCATCGCCGTTGGCCAATCATACAGACGCCCGTACTTCGCGCAGTTTTCATCTTTATTATCATAGCATACGCTGCCTGCCGCATTATAATTCAAATTCTCCGTCATCCATGTTTGATCGCCTATTGCAATGCTTTTATAAGTCTTATTGTCGCGGCTATCGACGAAGGTCTTCACAACCGGCTTTGCCTTAACCCACCTGGCTGTCGCTGTGCTGTTCGGCATCAACGGCGTGATAGATGAACCTGCTTTGTAAACGTTAAGACCAAAAATCCACCCGTCAAAGTCATGTCCTTCCTTCGTCAGTTCGCCTTTATCCGGCAATATTATATCGCCGGCATCGGAGTTTACCGTTATTGCGGCAGGGACTTTGCCGCTTCCGCCACCAGCGTCGAACTTGACAGACGGCCTTACCCACTTGGCGTAAAGTGTGATATTGCTCTTCGGTTTGTAATCTGCATTACCTCCGTAATTTGTGCCTGTGCCGGAACTGTTGGTATTCCACCCGTCAAACATATATCCGCTTTTATTTACGCTATAACCCCCATCCAATATCGTTTCCTTGCCAACGACCACTTTCTTTGGGGCGGGGGTTTCGCCGGTTCCGCCGTTGAGGTCGTAAGTTATCGTATATTGAGGCCCAAGGCTCTGTTCGATATCACTAACGCAACGCACAGAAAGCAGTTCTGTCTCTACGTTGTCGTCCAATTTAAAAGCGTCTTCTTCGTAAACCAAACGCCACGTATATTTCTGAGAACTGCTCCTCCACTCGCCAGACTTGCCAATTTCCTCGCATGTGTTATCGGCATAACACACACCGCCGGGCAAGGCCGTAAACCCGGATTTATTGTTACCAACCCCGGGAATAAAGCCGAGTGAGTTCCTATCTGCTTTTTCCCAACCGGTCTTTGATTTTAACATCTGTCCGGTAGCATCCCGCGCATAATATTCCGCCTGTTCATCTCCGGTAATATCAACTTTATCCTGGTAGACAATATTTACCATCGCCTGCCATTCCTTCTCGCTCGGCAAGTGCCAGCCCGCAGGGCAAACACCTTGAACGCCGCTGGGACTGGTTTCTGAACCGGGTGCGCCATTCATCGCCGTTTGCCAGTTATACAAACGGCCGTACTTTGTGCAGTTGGCATCTTTATTACCATAACAGATGCTGCCATCTGCCTTATAATTCAGATTCTCCGCCATCCACAACTGGGTGCCGATTATCACGGTCTTGTACGATTTGTTGTCTCGCTTATCAACAAGTTTCGCACCGGCCTTTTGTCCGTAAACAGCGGTGCAAAGTACCATCGCCACCAATAGAAAACATTTTGTTTTCTTCATAAGTAATCTCCTTAGGTTTGTGTGTTCATACTATTGTCTGCAAATATATAAAAATTCAATCCTTCACGCAACGCACGTAGAATAGGTGAGCTTTGTCGATGAAGCTGCTGCTTGCGCTCTCGTTTTCGTAGTGCATGGAGCGATAGTAAGCGAAATTGGCATCGTTCTCCGTGGTGCTCCACCAGCCGCCGAAGTCGTTGATGCTGTTAAAACTGCCATAGCAGCAACTGCTACCGCCGGGCAACGCCGAAAATCCGTACTCGTCCGTGCCATTACCATTATCTCTCCAATCTGTTTTAGATTTAAGTTTTTTGCCTGCAGCTTTACTTCCGCCGGCATAGTTCACCAAAGTCGTCCATTCCGCTACACTCGGAAGATGGAAGCCTTCCGGGCACACTTCTTTTGCTGTTTTCCAATCATACAGACGTCCGTATTTCTCGCAATTGTCAGGGTTATTCCCATAACATAGGCTACCCTCGGCCCCATAATTCAGATTCTCCGTCATCCACACTTGATTGCCGATTTTCTTCATCTTGTATCGTTTGGTTTCTCTCCTCCAGTCTACAAAATGCGTCATCAGCCCGCGCTTCTCAAATTCCTCCATTTTTTCTTTTTTTACGTGTTTGCTGCCACTTAATTCAAGTACATCATCCGATATTATATAACGCCAGGAAAGTTCACCGCCATCATCCCCTTCAACTATAATTGAAGTTGCAACAATACGTTTGCCAACAACTCCCCATTTACCATACCAGCCGCTAATCTCACTAAATGGGTGATGTGCTATGATATCCCCGTCGCTTAATATATCTATTTCTTGCTCTCTATCGAAGGATATCCAATTCCCGACTAATTCTGATGGATAAGTCACGGCTACGTCCTTCACGCAACGCACTGATAACAAGCTCGGCTTGTCTTGGCCCTCCCTGCTCATGTTCTCGCTACCGTAGTTAATGCCCAAGTAAATACCTTTGGCCTCACCGTACTCCGCAATGCTCCACCAGTAGCCGTTATTGCCTACATTGTAGAAATCGTTGTCGTAGCCGCCGCCGCTGGGCAACGCCGAAAATCCGTACTCGTCTGTACCGTTGCCATCTTCATTCCAACCTGTTTTCGATTT
>LIUH01000035.1:0-191 GCA_001462225.1 Fibrobacteria bacterium GUT31
CGGAAACTTGCTTTCTACCGTCACGCCAACCGGATCGTGTAATGTGCCCGGAACTTGGGCGTGGGACGATGATACCCAGCCGGTAGGAAGCGTAGGCACAAATCCTTTTGATGCCACATTCACACCTGACGATGATATAAGTTATATTTCTGTAACTATTAGTTTAGATGTTACCGTAGGCAAAGCAACTC
>LIUH01000035.1:454-600 GCA_001462225.1 Fibrobacteria bacterium GUT31
CCCGGAACTTGGGCATGGGACGATGATACCCAGCCGGTGGGAAGCGTAGGGCCAAATCCTTTTGATGCCACATTCACACCTACTGATGGTGCAAATTACAATAATGCAACTATTAGTTTAACTGTTACCGTAGGCAAAGCAACTCC
>LIUH01000035.1:832-7660 GCA_001462225.1 Fibrobacteria bacterium GUT31
GTGCCCGGAACTTGGGCATGGGACAATTATACTCAGCCGGTAGGAAGCGTAGGCACAAATCCTTTTGATGCCACATTCACACCTACTGATGGTGCAAACTACAATAATGCAACTATTAGTTTAACTGTTACCGTAGGCAAAGCAACCCCTGCTTGCTCGCAGTCCGGTACTTTAAACGCAACATACGGAGACCTGCTTTCTACCGTCACGCCAACCGGATCGTGTAATGTGCCCGGAACTTGGGTATGGAACGACGATACCCAGCCGGTAGGAAGCGTAGGACCAAATTCTTTTGATGCCATATTCACACCTACCGATGGCGCAAATTACAATAATGCAACTATTAGTTTAACTGTTACCGTAAGTTCAGCCGAAATCACAACCGCAGAAATAACCGTAAACATACCAATAATGGATGGCATTCCAAGCCCAACAGTAGTTGCTGTGAGCAGCAATTTTACAGGTACAGTAGTCTGGTCGCCAAGCCATAATCCTTTCCAAGGTAACGTAGCATACACCGCTACAGCCACGCTAACGGCTGATGCCAACTACGAATTTGCAGCAAATTTTGCGAATGCAACAATAAACGGAGAAAATGCAACTATTTCAAATAATACAGGCGCAGCGGTGACAATTTCATATACTTTCCCGCAAACTTCGTTAATAACAGTCACCGGCATAGCAATAAAATCACAACCGACGAATTTAACCTATACCCAAGGTGCTAATCTAAATTTGTCCGGTCTTGAAGTAACGCTCACATACAGCGACGCCACAACCGAAGATATAGCTCTAGCCGATTTCACCTCGAAAAATATCACAACAAATCCCGTCAATGGCACAACATTGTCAACTTCTTCACATAACAACACTCGCATTACGGTTATATACAATAACAGCCCAACCATACGCATAAGTACGAATGTCTTAACGGTTAGCAAAATTGAAATTGCAAATGCGGAAATTACCGTAACTCCACCGGCAAAAGATAATGTTCCCAGCACAACAGCAAACGGCGAAGGCAACTTTACCATAGGCACAGTAACCTGGAATCCAAGCCATAGCACCTTCCAAGGCGACATACGATACGTAGCAACTGTTACGCTCACAGCAAAGAATGACTACGCATTTACCGCGAGAACCGTTGCAACATTTAACGGAGAAGCAGCGCAAGCAACCTTAGGAGCAAACGGCGCAACATTAACGCTAACTTATGTCTTCCCAAAAACATTGGCAAACCTTATTACATTAAAGATCGATGGGCTAACACTTGATAATCCTAGCGACAATAAATTTACATATGTTTCTCCCTGCGGAGAAAATTCTGCAAACATCAATATCAATACACAAGGCACAGAAAATGCCACTATTATCATAGACGGCGAAACTACAAACTCGCAGGACGTGAAATTGTCTTATGGCAATAATAAAGTCTCTATCACAGCAATCGCTTCAAATTCTACCCAAGAATACGAACTAAATATAAACAAACCTTTCCCTGCCGATTCAATGATAAAAGTACGCTGGAATAATACGCTCACCGTTATCAATAACGCAAGATACAACAGCTATGATTTTGAAAGCTACAAATGGTATCGCAACGGAAAGGAAGTTGGCACAGGGCAATCTTGGTCGGCAGGCTCCAGCGGCGAAAAACTCAAACCCGAAGATAAATACCATGTTGAAACTATAACCAAAGACGGCGAAACTATACGCAGTTGCGAAGTTACCATTACAGAAGAAAAGCAAGAATACGGAATTTTGCTGAAAAGAAATTCCGGAAATTCCGTTGAATTTGAAGTTATTACTCCCGAAAAATCAGAAATAGAAATTGCGGTTTATGACCTCGCCGGAAATTTAGTATCTAAACCCACAGGAAACTCTATTGGAAACGAAATTGTTTCCGGTTTGTATTTTGTAGTTGTCAAAGCAAAGGGCGAAAGCGGCAAGATTTATCGCTACTCAACAAAACTAACGGTGAAAAAATAAAAATATGAAGAAAATACTTCTTTTAAATTTACTGCTGCTCTGCCGGGTTTATGCTCAAGACTTGCATGAAGTTTCCATATCCGGCGGCGGCGGTTTCTCTTCCTTGATGTACAAGCCATCGCTCGGCAAGCAAAGCGAAGGTTTTGATTCGCGATTCGGGTTTGGCTATTCCTTTTTTGTAACTTCGATATTTGGTATTTCAACCGGACTCGAATTTGCATTCTACAACGCAAAATTCAAATTAAATAATTTTAAAATGCAATATCAAGCCATAGACTTAGAAGAAGACGTCGATTTTATATTTAGTAGCACATTAAGCGGTTACGAGGAAACTCAAAGCGTTGCCATGCTGCAAATTCCTCTTATGCTGCAATTCCAAACCAACGGCAGATACAAATTCTATATAGCAGCAGGCGCAAAAGCAGCCATTCCAATGTCCGGTAGCCACAGCGGTTCTGGCAATGTTGTAAACTCCGGCTATTATGAAGAAGAAAATTTTGAATACACTGAGCAAGGTTTTAGGGGCTTTGGAACATACAAAGACAAAAAAGCAGATGGCAAAGATAATTTTAAAAGCTCATTTTTAGCCTCTATGGAAATGGGCATGAAATGGAGGTTTAATGACGGCATATCGATTTACACCGGTGCCTACTTTGATTATGGGTTCAGCAATATTTTTAAAAAGCAAGATGTAGAAAAATTGCAGCAGATGGTGGAATACAACAGCGCAAACCCACCGAATTTTGTTATGAACGGCATACTCAATTCGCAATGGAAAAACAATGATGCTCCGCAAGCATTTGTAACTAAGATTACGCCAATGGCAATAGGTATTAAAATAAAAGTTGCACTTGGCCTCGGCGGTGAAAAATGACCCCCCTGATGCGCCAATACAACGATGTAAAAGCGGCTAACCCCGGTTGCATACTCTTTTTCAGAATGGGAGACTTTTACGAACTTTTTGAAGACGATGCAATTATAGCATCAAAAGTTTTGGGTTTAACCCTAACAACCCGCAACAACGGCGGTGCAAAAGAATCTCCCCTATGCGGATTTCCCCACCACGCCGCAGAGCGATACGTTCCAAAAATGCTAGCAGCAGGTCACCGAGTTGCGATTTGCGAACAATTGGAAGACCCCAAACTCGCTAAAGGCATAGTAAAAAGAGATGTGATAGAAGTCATTTCTGCCGGAACAAGTTTTTCCGAAAATAATTTGGATGCAAAGCAATCATCTTATATATGTGCATTTTTAAAAAGCAAAAACGGTGCGGTTTTGGCCATAGCGGATATCAGCACGGGATACTTTGCGGTTGGTGAATCCATAGCCGCAAATGTGGAAAGCGAAATAGAAAGGCGAAGCCCAAAGGAAATTTTAGTGCAAAGCGGAGAAATTCCGGAGAACGTTCAAGGCATAGTGCGCAGAAACAGAATTATGCTAACAGAAATTCCGGAGCAGCAATTTGAATTTGATTTTTGCAAAAATGTTTTGAAAGGGCATTTTGGCAATTTTGATTTGCAAAATGATTTTTTGATAAGGGCGGCGGGTGCCCTTCTTTTTTATATTTTGGAGCAAAAAAAATCTGGACTCAGCCACATAATAAAAATAAACTCCATTCCTTGGAGCGATTATATGGCATTGGACCCGGCAACACAGCGCAACTTGGAACTAACGGCCCCCCTCCACCCCGAGGACTCAAACTCTACCTTGCTCTCCATTATGGATTTCACAAAAACCGCAATGGGTGCCAGATGTTTAAGGGAATGGATTTCCCATCCTTTGGTCTCTTTTGAAAGCATTTCAAATAGGCTCTCCTGCGTGGAAGAACTGGTTGGCAATCCCATGTTTTTAGACGACATTGCAGAGGCTATGAAACCCATTCCGGATATGGAACGTGCTATGGGCCGTGTGGGGAGCGGAAGGGCGAATGCTCGCGATGTGCAGAGTTTGGGGAAGTCTCTTTTGCAAGCAGAACGGATAATCGGGTGTTTGCAAAATTTGAAACAGAAAAAATTCGCTGAAATTGCGGAGAAACTCTCTTTGGCAAAGGGCAAGGGGAAGGAAATTTGCGCCCTGTTAAAAGACGAGTTGCCGCTCACGGTTAGAGAAGGAAATTTAATTCGCCAAGGAGCGAGTGAGGAAATTGAAAACTTCAGAGAAGAGATTCAGGAAAAAAAGGATTGGATTGCGAATTTGGAAACTCGTGAAAGAAGTCGGCTCGGCATTCCGTCTTTAAAAGTCGGTTATAACAAGGTTTTCGGTTATTACATAGAGATAACGGCCAGCCATGCGCATAAAAAAGTTCCCGATGAATATATACGTAAACAAACTTTAACCACCGGGGAACGCTATATTACGCCGGAGATGAAGGATGTGGAGTCTTTTATTTTGAATGCGGAGAGCAGGCTTTTTGAAAAGGAATACAAGGTTTTCTGCGAGTTGCGAAACAAAGTACATGAATGGCGAGCGGATTTGCAAACAATAGCAAATGCCGTATCGGAACTGGACTGCCTTTGCTCCCTAGCCCTAGCCTCACGCAGGTACGGGCTTACCAAACCCATAGTGAACAACGGCGATAGAATAAAGATAGCAGGTGGCCGGCATCCGGTAATTTCCACGCAGCCAGACATTCAATTTATCCCAAACGAAATAGATATTTCAAACAGCGAAACTCGTTTTATGTTAATTACCGGCCCGAACATGGCAGGTAAATCCACATATTTGCGGCAAACCGCCTTAATCACGCTGCTCGCCCAAATAGGTTCTTATGTGCCCGCAGATTTGGCGGAGATAGGCATTGTGGATAAAATTTTCACAAGAGTCGGAGCAAGCGACAGGCTCGCAAGAGGCCTTTCAACCTTTATGCTCGAAATGACCGAAACCGCAAACATTTTGCAAAATGCCACCCCAAAAAGTTTGATCCTTTTAGATGAAATCGGGCGAGGCACAAGCACCTTTGACGGGCTTTCCATAGCATGGGCCATAACAGAATTTCTGCACGACACCCCCGAAAAAGCGGCAAAAACCATTTTTGCAACCCACTACCACGAACTGACAAACCTCATAGAAAATTTGGAACACGCAAAGAATTTTCAAATAGCGGTAAAGGAGAACAACGGAAAGCTTCTATTCCTGAGAAAAGTCTTAGAAGGTGCCTGTGATTCCAGTTATGGCATTCATGTAGCGGAAATGGCCGGAGTTCCCGACGACGTTGTTCGCCGAGCAAAGCGAATTCTTCTGCGTTTGGAAAAGGAAAAAATAGACCCAAGCGACGGCGCCCACAAGCCCAAAGAAGCACAACTCTCTTTCTTTGAACCACCCCCGATGAGCGAAAACACCGAGCTTTTGCTAAAGGAATTAAAGGCGGTGAACCCAGAAGAGATGACGCCAATTCAGGCGTTGCAGTTTTTGGGGAAGATTAGGGAGAATTATGTTGTCTGAACCCCGATACCCCCGATTTTTGGGATTTTCCCGATGTTCCGCATTTCGTGGCAAACAACACCGTTTATATCCACGTGTGTAGGCACCGTTGGGGTGCCCCATTTGCCACGATATTTGCCCCATTTTGCCATGTCCGCCATATTCGCCGCCGCAAATGGAGCAGGCAGACCCTGCCCCTACGGTGCGAAAATATTTTTCTATATTACCCCACAATGGCGAATATTATGGCAAACATGGCCCAAAATATGGTTGACCTTCTTGTGGCGGTTCTGGCACGGGTAAGTAACCCCCGAACAAACCCAAGAGGCGGCGAAGTTTGAGGTTTTGGTGGACAGGCGGGAGTGAAATGTTAATTTGCAAATGCTTTTTCCTGCTTTTCAAGATACCCGCTTTGGGCGGCGGGAAGATTGGCGATACGTTGTTTTAACAAGTCAATTTTACGCATTGCCACCGTTATTCTAGTTATGTAGCCAGTCGGGTCCAAATTGTAAAACAATTTCCTTCCGTCTATTTGCATGCCGTAATCAGGAGCTCTTGTGGACGTTCCTACTTGAAAGAATCATGAAGCCCCGCTTCATTGTCCACGTCCCAACCGAGAATTTTTACAAACTTGTCCAAAAACTCACGCCGCAATTGCGTTTCGTTATATTGTCTCTAAATTTTGCGATGAGATTTTGAAGTTCAAGAGGTAACATAATTGGAATGTAGAAAAATAAAAGGCACTCCGTCCAAACTTGGGGATGCTTAAAAATGACACGCTGCCCGTGAGCGGCAGCCAGATTAATCGAACATCCCACACAGAAATCGCTATAGCATCAGAGGACAGAGGTTACTTCATAAATATAATTTTATTTTTGTTGCCATATTGTTTTCTATTTCAATTGCATTTTATATTCCAATATTTTTATCCCATCATTCAATATTTTTCCCAACCAACTTTTTCCGTCATTGTAATAATTCCATTCAACAATCAAACTTTTTGCATTTATTTTATTAACAAATTCTTCGTACCTATTATAATTTTTCCCCAATGTCTTCTCTAAAACACCTTTTTCAGGTTTTACCTTAGGGTCAGTTAAAATTTGGCTTTCCATGAAATTTATCTCATTTATGGTATGGCAAACAGGGGCACCCAAATGGTGCCCCTACATTTACCTCACCGGCACCCGCAATATCTGCTTTTCGCTGCCGAGCGAAATTTTTATGAAATAAATGCCATTTGTTTGAGCGGAAATTTTCAGGGATTGAGAGTTGCCGGAGTTTGCGGAATATGTGCGCTTTCCTTGCAGATTGTACATCTCAATTTTTGCGTTGCCGGGTAAATTCCCAAGCATTATGGTTTTGCCTGTTGTTTGAATGCTGATTTGGCTCGCTAACTGCGGCAAGGAGCGGATGGGA
>LIUH01000036.1 GCA_001462225.1 Fibrobacteria bacterium GUT31
GTTAAAATCTTTTCAAGAAACAGCTAAACTCATAGAAGCCGGCAAAGTGTTGCACATCGCCGGCACCGAAACCTTGCTTAAAAAATTGCCGAAAGGCAAATGGGCAGGCGGCTCAACAGAGTATTTCATGGCAAAAGACGGTGGCAAAATCTCTAACGAACTTCTGTTTGTAACAGAGTTTCCATACGAGGATTTTTCAATAAAAACATATTCCCCGGCGGAAATTGAAAATGTGGCAACCGATGCTTTTGACAATGGTTTTTCCATAGTGATTATACCGTTTGACAGCACAGTGCACAAGAAATATGCCCAAAATGCCGACGGCTTTAAGGACATGTTTATGAAGAATATGGTTGGATGGATTTCCGGTGTGAATCTAGGTATTCCGGGGCAAACCCCCATAGCCGTTTGCGGCACGGACGCTTCCGCATACAATGATAAAGCCGTAGTGCTTCATTTGAATGTCCCAAATGACAAAACGGTAAGCGTGAATATAATCAATATTTTCGCCCAAGACGAATCTTCGCCTATTATCACCTTTTCTGAAGAAGGTTTTTCAGCTACGAAGTGTTTTGTGAACGGAAAAGAAACCGTATTGGCCGACTATATAGCACAAAACAAAATAGACACAAAACTCCCCTTGGTTGGAGACTATGCCGGCAATGGCGTAAATATCTCTTTCAAAGCCATAGAAAACGGAGTTGTGAATTTTTATGCACCGGTATTCAACCACATTCAATACAGAATTGCCAAAAGCATCGAAAATTACGAGAAGGAATTCCACAGCAAACTTGCCGATTTCAAAGAAACAGAGGCAGCGTTTTCGTGCAATTGCATATTGAACTTTTTGTACGGCGAACTTGAGGGCAAAAAAATTGACGCCTTTGCAGGGCCTATCACCTTTGGGGAAATTGCTTACCAGTTGGTAAACCAAACTTTGGTGTATGTGACAGTGGATTGAATTCATATGGCAAGCCAAAGCAAAGACAATCAGATTAAAAAAATCATCTCCGGCATTCATAATGAAGTGCAAAAATTTTCATTTAGCGTTGAAAAGATCGCCAGCCAAACAAATCTGCTGGCTCTTAACGCTACCATAGAAGCGGCAAAGGCCGGCAAGGCAGGGGCCGGATTTGCAGTGGTGGCAAATGAGGTCAAATCGCTTGCTGATCTCACATCAAGAAACGCCCAGCATTTCCGAACGGAGGTTTTCAGTAAAATTGAGCGGCAAACCGAGCATCTGGCTGAAGAATTCAGTGAACGCGACAGTTCCAGATTGTCTGAAATGGCGCAAACCCTGGTGCAGTTGATTGTGCGCAACCTCTATGAACGCACCGCAGATGTGCGCTGGTGGGCAACAGATGAGGCTTTCTACAAATGTTTGGAAAACTTAGGAGAACAAAGTTGCTCTCATGCAGCAAAACGCTTGAGCATAATCAATAAGTTTTATTCCGTTTACCTTAACCTAGCACTCGTTGATAAACACGGCAAAGTTGTTGCCGTATCCCGCGACAATTATTCTATAAAACCGGGTGTAGATCTATCCGGTTTAAGTTGGTACAAACGTGCGCTGGCAACTGCAACAGGCGATAAATATATTGCCGATGACATTTTTGACGACCCTTTGCACGGCGGCAGACCGGTTGCGGTTTATGCCACGGCTGTGCGACGCGGCGGAGAGATTAACGGAGAAGCTATCGGGGTGCTCGGCGTATTCTTTGATTGGCAGGAGCAGTCGCGCGTGATTGTTAAAGAAGAACCCAATTTAAGCCCGGAAGAATGGGAAAATTCGCGCGTGATGTTGCTGGATGGCAACCACCGTATCATAGCCTCTTCAGACGGCAAAGACATCTACAACAATTTCCCTCTAGATACCGGCAACGGCACAAAAGGAAGTTTCTTTACCAAGAACGGTGACTTAGTAGCCTACGCACGTACATTAGGCTACCAGGAATTTGACGGCCTCGGCTGGTATGGGGTTATTGTGCAGAAAATATAACCCACAGTTACTTTTTCTTTAAGGTGATTTGTGAAACCTGCAAATTCTTAGGCATCTTGCCATGTAAAATGCTTTCTGCAACGGGGGCAACGGCAAATTCTGCGCTATCTGTTATTAAATAAAATGTCTCAAACTTTGGTGCATTGTCCAGTTCATAGGCATTTTTCAAGGGAACAATTTTCCCGGCTTCAAGTTCGGCTGCTTTGCCGCCTTTGCCGGAAAGATGTATGGTCATAGTTCCATTGCCATCCACACTCAAAATAATCCCATAGCATTTTTTCTCTGCAATGTAGCTTACTTGTAGCAAATCACCTGCTTTTGCCTCGCTGTTATCTGCCAGTTTTTCTGCGGCTTCTGCGTTTTTACGCCAAATTTCCAAACCCGTTTTTAATCCCTTTATCCTAGTTCCGTCTTCGCTTACAATAGCAATAGGGGCAACAAGGGTGTTATCGGGAAATACGGTTATCAGCGCAGTTGCGGCTATTATCAAGGCGGCACAGGCGGAAAGATATAAGCGCCATTTGTTTTTCAGCTCAATCACCGCAAATTTGCGGAGATTAGCGTGCATTTTTTCCGCAGTTCGCTTTGCCGGGTATTTTGCGAGCAATTCTCCATTACTCCTTTTCAACTGCTCAACTTGCAAGCGAAACTCGGTGTTTTCGCCTTCCAGAGTTTTGAGAACCGCGATTTCGCTTTCGGGGAGTTCCCCGAGCAAGTAGCGTTCTATTTTCCAATTCTGCGGGATCATACAGCCTCCAATTCAATCAGGGTGTTTTTTAACGAGCGAAGTCTTTTGCGAACCCCAGCGACAGACATTTTTACCTCTTTTGCCACCTCTTCCAATGTCATTCCGTCTAAAAAGTGCAAAACCGCTATGGTTCGGCTGCTTTCCGGCTGTTTATTGAAAAGACGATTTAAAAGGTCTTTGTGCCCTGTTTCTTTTTCAACGTCTTCTGCGCATGATATATGCATAAGCATTTCATTGCAGTTAACGTTTTCGCCCCTGCATTTCCTGTCTCTTATGTAGTTCAGGCACATATTTGTTGCCATTCTCCACAATAAACTGGACGGGTAAGCATCGTTTAGGGAGTTTCGCTTTTCCCAAACCTTTATAAAAACCTCTTGGGCAATATCCGCCGCCGAGATTTCATCGCCGAGCAAGTTCCTGCAACGCCTTAGCACCATAGGTGCATAACGAACATAAAGCTGTTCCGCATTTAAGGTTTGGTTCATACTACTTTAACACCTGAATTGGAGAAAAGTGTTACTATCGCTCTCCCCTATTTTTCGTTGCAACACCTATATAGTGATTGTGTTTTGCAAGAGTTTTGCTAAAATAATGCTCGCGCGAACCGTCGTCTTTTGCGACAAAATAGAGGTCCTCGGTTTGCATTGGAAATAGTACCGCTTCTATTGCCAAGCGTCCGGGATTTGAGATTGGTCCCGGCATTAGCCCTGCGAACCTGCGTGTGTTGTAAGGGTTGTCGCTTGCGAGCTGGCTCTTGTAGATGGGGCCTGTGAGATTGCGAAAAATAAATCGCACGGTCGGATCTGCGCCAAGCGACATTCCCATTCTTAGGCGATTCAAAAACACCCCTGCTATGTGGGAACGTTCCTGCGGAAGCCCGGTCTCTTCTTCTACCACGCTCGCCAAAGTCAAAATTTTGTGCCAAGAGCCTAATTCGTTCCAAATAGGGCTGTTCAAGGCTTGCAACTCATCGCGGAGCTTTAAATTTTCACGCACCAAAAATTTTATTGCGCTCTGCTCATTTGTGCCGTAAGAAAAATCATAGGTACTGGGAAACATGTAACCTTCAAGGTCTTTGGCTTTTACACCAAGGGAATCCGTAAATGTTTTGCAGTGCATTAAACTGTCTAATTTGGCGCTATCCAGTTTGAGTTGCGAGCTTGCGAATATTTCCGCTATTTCCCAGCTTGCCCTGCCTTCCGGTATGGTTACCTTTACCGTAGCCGTTTTGCTTGAACTCAGAATTGCCGCAATTTGCTCAATGCTCTGCCCCGCAGGAATGTTATACCAACCGGTTTTGAAATTCGCCTTGCCCGAATGAAACTTGCACCACCATTTGAAAGACCTTGCGCTTTCTATCACACCGTTTTTTTGCAAAAGTTTGCCGATTTGGGCGGCTCCATAACCTTTGGGAATTTCCAAAAGCACAGGTTCTTTTAGGGGTGAAGGCTCTTGCCACTGCTTGTAAATGTAAAATGCACTGCCCGCTCCCAACCCTAAAACGCCAAGGAACAATACTGTAAAAAATGCAAGAAGTTTTTTCATCACCCCTGCAATCCTTTGATCAGTTTAGTAAATAACTGCTTGAGCTTTGAACGCAATTCAACGTTTTCATTTTCCATAGCCTGAAGCTCTACCGTAAGGCCAAGCTTCAAATTGGGCAATTCTTCGTTGCTATCTTTTAGCAAACCTATCTGTGAGCTAAGTTCAGCGTCTTTCTCTTCCATAGCTCTAAGTATTGCCTTAATACCGGATTTCTCATCGAGCAATTCTTCATAGCTTTTTTCCAACCGTTCAATCTGCAAGCGACATTGGGCATTTTCATCTGCCATAAATTTGAACGTATCTATTTCTATTTCATTTTTCATTTTAATCACGTCAAAAGCAGCAGCCATCTCAGGAACTTCTTTTGCGACAAGCCAATTTGCCGTTCCTGTTTTCTGAACAAGCGATTCGCCGGTCAAACCCTTTTGCAAAAGTTCATCTACGTTAAAAGGCCCCTGCCGCTGCCCTTTTATCTCCATATACCAAATTTTTTGCTCCGACATGTGGGGTAATGTAGAAAAATTTACTATAATATCTATCGAAAGGCTAATAATGATAAATAGAATTGCATCGATGCCGCTTGCAAGCTTGCCAAAGGACATGAGGCTTTTGGCAAAGAATATATTAGTATTTTTCGATGACAAACAGCAAAATAATACATTAAAAAGAATTGCAATAATCAACGAAAAAGAAAACAAAGCCCTCATTATTGACAGTATGGCCCAAATCGGAATAATCGATGTAATAGGCAACCAAGACGGATATGGAAATATTTTATGGGCACCAAGGGATAGAATTGGCCTTTTACGCAGATTAAGCTCGGAAAAATTGACTGAAAACGAACCGCGAATTTCCGACCCAAGAATAATTAATGCAATTTCGACTATTTGCCGTGCTGAGAAAGCAGGTGGCGGTAACGATTTTGTAGTTGTTGCTGAAATCTTGGCACTTGCCCAGATTTATATAGAGCGTTACCCACTACTAGCAGGAGGGGGGTAATATGGCTATAAGCAGAAGTGGCATAGATAACGCAAAAGTGCAAGAGATGATTGCCGTTAAGATAAGGGAGAATAATGAAAAGACCGAAGGCAAACTCTCCGATGCGGCAATTAAGGCAGAGTTCGCACGTGTCTTCCAAAAGGCCGGCAAAAAACAAGATGAGATAGACTTCTTGGTATATGGGATAGATAATACGGAATAGCCGCCATAATTCCGAATTTTCTACCTTACCTGCCATGCAAGCAAGAGAACTCTACAATAAGCTGCGTTCCGTGCAAAACGGAACCGTGCTTTGCCGGTATTCAATGGAGAATTGCGAAAAATTAACGCTTTTGATAAACGAGATAAACGAACTGAAAAAAGAAAAGAATGCCGCTATTTTGGCACACAGCTACGTTGCGCCGGAAATCACCTTCGGCGTGGCAGACTACAGCGGAGATTCTTACCAACTCAGCAAAAATGCCATGGAAACTTCTGCGCAAACCATAATTTTTGCAGCGGTGGAGTTTATGGGCGAAACCGCAAAAATTTTAAATCCGAACAAAAGAGTGCTCATACCCGGAGCAAATCCCGGCTGCAGCCTTGCAAGCAGCATCACCGGCGAACAGGTTAAAAAACTGCGACAGCAATACAAAGGGCACACATTTGTATGCTACATAAATACAACGGCAGACGTCAAAGCGGCCTGCGATGTTTGCGTTACAAGCTCAAATGTTGTTGAAATAACGAGCAAAATCCCAAACAATAAAATTGTGTTTTTGCCCGATAAACTTATGGGAGAAAATTTGAAAAACGAATTGGAAAAAATAGGCGTAAAAAAGGAGTTTGTGCTGCACACAGGCACCTGCTATGTTCACGAGCAGTACGACCCGGACTTGGTTAAATATTTCAGAATACAAAATAAGGGTCTGCAAATTGTGAGCCACCCTGAATGCCACCCCGGGGTTGCCATGTTAAGCGACTTTGTGGGCAGCACAGGGCAAATGCTGGATTATATCCGCAAACTTCCGGAAGAAAATCCCATTTTGCTTTTAACCGAATGCGGCTTGAATGCCAGGCTCCAGAGCGAACTCCCCCACCGCCGTTTTATCGGCAGTTGCAGCCTTTGCAAATACATGAAAAGCAATTCTCTGGAAAATATTCTGCAAACCTTGAAAGAACCGGATAAGGCAAAAGAGATTAAATTGGACACAAACATATTGACCGCCGCAAAGCGGTGCATTGAGAATATGTTTAGGTACGCAACTTAATCGGTGCTTACCGCGCTCTCCGGCTTCTCATCCTTTAATTTTAATTGGATTTGGGAGATTTTATTCTCTAATGACTGCAAACCGCCTTTTATTTTGTCCATGTTCTCTTCGTTGATGCCGTTTTCAAGCGAATGCAAACCGCTTTTGATTTTTTCCAACGCAAAATCTACCGTTTCTGCGATTTTTTTCTTTATACCCGGTGCATTGCAACCGCAGTCGCAATCCGGGCTGCATTCGCATTTGTCTTTGCAGCCACAAGAACACTCGTCCTTTTGGTCCCAGCAACATTTTTTACTTTTATAAACGTGAATACCGGCAACGGCAGCCGCCGCACCAAGCACAAAAGGAACGAAAAAAGCCATAGAGACCTCATTGTTAAAGTATATCTTAAAGGAATATAGTAAAACAGCTAAAGCGTCATGATCATAATAATCATCGTTGTTATAGTAGCCAAGGCAGTTACTACGGAACCTATTACGGTGACTATCTCCGTCATTTTAGTCGGTTCGGGCAGGGGTTTGAAAGTCACGTATATTTTGGAGCCGGGGTCAGGGTCTCTTTTTGCCAAACTTGAGTTTGTACTTTGTCCGTTTGCATAAGTTAGGATAATACGATCCTCATCTCCGGTGATTGTAAGACCGCCTGCCGCATTTACATAATCAACCACCTTCCAGCCTTTTTGCCAAAGAACGTATCCGGGACCCACAACCTCGCCGGTAATATTCACGGTCGGTATATCGAATGGAATAAAAATGGAATCGCCATCCTGCAAAGCTATATCCTTTTCCTTGCCTTGCAGAGCTTTTTCAAAGTCAAAATTTATGCGATAGCTTTGGGGGGCCGGATTCACATTCGGGTTCATGTTCATGTTTGGGTTCATACCCTGATTCATATTGGAGTTCATATTAGGGTTCATATTCCAATTCGTATTAGGGTTCATGCTAGGATTCATGCTGGGATTCATATTCCAATTTGCATTAGGATTTATTATGTTCGGATTCATGTTGGGGTTCATGTTGGAATTTGCGTTCATATTCTGATTCATATTTGTTCTTATTTTAAATAAATCATGCGTTGCAAGTTTACGGAAGAGCTGCCCGCCTTTTACGTATGCCATAGTATCTATTATCGCAACGCGTTCCATAAAATTCTTAAAAGTTTCTCCGCGGAATGCAAGTGAGTAAAAACCGGGATTTTTAAGTGCACCGACTAGGGTTATGACTTCCTGTTCGTAATAGGAATCTTCAATGCCTACAACCACCCTATCGCCGGGTTCTAAAATAAAATCTTTATTATTATCAACGGATAATCCTTTTTTTATAGGCAATTTTATGCTTTTCGTAGCCAATTCTCCCGGAATAATTCTTTCTATTACAATTTCACTTTTAGAAGCATTGGGCAAATATCCGCCGCACAAAACTATTAAGTCAATGGCGTTTATGCCTTCTTGCCATTCAAAATCCCTAGGTTCTTTTACAAAACCGGCTACGCTAACCGTCCTCCAATTTTTTAGCAGTCTAGAATTCAAAACTATAACCTTATCATTCGGCAATAAAGTCAAGCCAAGGGTATTTTCAAAATCATCGTCATAATAAGAGAAGGAAGAATCGGAATTTAACCGCTGCACTATAACTCTGCTGAGAAAAGCTTCCATGGACGTACCGCCCGCAAGAGCTACTGCCTCTTTAACCCCCATACTATCCGACAATGTGTAATATCCGGGATAAAGAACCGAACCTAAAACTTCAATGGCGTTATCGTTAAGACGAGTGCTTGCAAAAACAAAAACACTATCGCCGTTCTGCACTTGAAACACTTTGCTGCTATCGGTGTTTGCAAAATCCACAGCCATGCCGGGTTCAAAAACTCTCGGAATGCCCTTCTCGCTTATGCGCCAAAGGCTCACCGTGTGATCGATGTTCTGAAGTACCCCGCCTGCATATTGCAGCAAATCGCTAAGACTTTCATCTTTTTTAAGTTCGTAAATTGCCGGTCTTCCTACCGAACCGGTTGCTTTAACCAGCTTTTCTGCCCTTGGAACAAAAATCATATCTCCGTCTCGCAAAAGCCCTTCACCTTCTTTTTTGCCTTTTAATAGAAAATCATATAAATCTATTTGGGTAGAGTCGCCGTTTGACCTGCGTATAACTATGTTTCTAACCGAGCCTAAGTCGTCGGTACCGCCGGCTCTGTACAAAGCCAAAAATACATTGGCGTTGCCGGGTAAATCATAACCTCCGGGTCTTTGAACAAAACCCATTACAAATACCTTTGTGGGAGCTAACTTTGTTGTGCGAAGATTAACGGAAATTCTGCCTTGGCCTATACCGGAATAAACGGTTTGCAATTTTTTTGTGATTAACTTTTCCGCTTGACCGAGAGTGAGGTTGGCTACATTCACCAATCCTGCGCCTTCAACAAAAACATTTCCTTGGGTATTTACCGATAAATTTAACTGGCGTTCAACCGCACCCCAAAGGGAAAGTTCCAAATTATCGCCGGCTTTCAGCGGGTAATCCGCAGGAACCATGCCCTGAACCTCAAAAAATGCGCTAGGCAGGTTTTGGGAGAAAATAATTTTCTCGTAGCGGATAAGGGTATCTTTCCTGAAGAAACTTGAGTCTAAAAATCTGTATAAAGTATCTAAAACCAAAGTATCCATTGTCCCCATTAAAAAGAGCAGAGAATCTAACCCTGATACCATAGGTCTGTTTTCCGGGCTTTGCAATCTGCTTTCTTTGGCTATAAGATCACGCGCCGCCGAAATTTCCGGCATAGAAATGCCACCAATTTGGCTTCCTTGATTTTGCGATTGAAGAGCTTGAATCTGCGAAGGGGTAAGGTTTTGAGAAAAAGCAAAAGTTGTTAAACTTAGCACTATAGCTATTAATGGAAAACAAATTTTACTCATCTTCGCTATACTCCAGTATAGTATCTATATATTCGTCCGTTTGGTCGGTTTTGGAGTCAAAATGCTCTACAAGGATTTTGGCATGTTCCTCTTTAAATACGGTGCGGAGCGGGCGAGCAGCACGGCCCGAATAACCCCATTCATGCAAAGTTTCGTCGGTTAGAACATAAGAATCTTCAAAAGAAACAAAACGCATTAAGCCCCAAGTTGCCATGCAGATGTCCAAAGTTAAAAAAGTGGGATTTAAATCATTCAAGTGCTGCTGCAAGTGCAACCCCCGAACATCTTTGATTTTGTCTATTCGTTGGTAACCTATTATTAAATACTTGTTTTTATAGTTGAGATTGGAACCTTCATAGCGAGTTCCAAAAAAAAGATAACGCACTTTGCTCCTTATGGCTTTATTTATATCCTTGGTATTGGTATAGGCAAAAAGGCCCACCGTGCCGGTTTCATAGTTGGGATCTAAAAAAACTCCGTTTCCATTTTCGTTCAATTGATCGCGAACCGGAACTATGGAGTTATGGCTCGTTTCCGTATAAATGATTGCCCCGCCGGGTTTTCCCCGGTAATCCTGCCAACCATCAAAATTAATCTGGGTGCGAATAGTCATAGTTGGGGTAATATAGAAAATGCTATGCTTTCCGCTTTAATAGGTTTTCCCCAAAAAGAACTGGCACCTTTTTCGAAGAATTCTGCGGAATCGGTGGTTAAAAAGCGAATTTTGCCGTTTTTGTTCGGATTTTTGGTTATCCTATTGTCAATTTCCGGGTGTTTTGTCAAGTATTCCAGCGTTTTTTGGGCTATTATGCCGGCTTGGGACACGACTTTTACATTTTTCGGCAGAGTTTTTGCAAAAATATCCTGTAAAAGGGGGTAGTGGGTACAAGCTAGTACTAGAGTGTCTATGTGAGGGTCTCTTGCCAAAATTTTTTGTGTATATTCCTTGATGAACATTTCGGTGGCAGGGTGGTTCAGCAAACCGTTTTCCACCAGCGGAACGAGCATGGGGCAAGGTTCTTGTTCCACGTGCAAGCTCGGCCAGAATTTTGCTATTTCCATCAAATAGCTACCGGAGGTTATTGTTCCTTCTGTGCCTAAAATGCCTATATGCCCGGTTTTTGTGAGGTTGCCGGTTTCTTCTGCCATTGGGCGTATTATGCCCAAAACCCTACTTTCGGGAGCTATCTGAGGCAGGTCTTTTTGCTGAATTGTGCGGAGTGCTTTTGCGGAGGCGGTGTTGCAAGCCAAGATAACAAGGGGGCATCCGAGCGAAAAAAGATAGCGTACGGCTTCTAATGTATAGCGGTATATGCTATCAAAGCTGCGCCCTCCATAAGGAGCACGAGCGTTGTCGCCTAAATACGCAAAATCATAACCGGGCAAGGCTTTCGCCAGTTCTTTAAGCACGGTTAAACCGCCAAATCCGGAGTCAAAGAGCGCGAGCATTATTTTAGAAAAAATATAGTAAACGCGGTATGTTGGAATCGTTTGAATAATAGCATTACCGTTAATCTGCGTAGCGGCTTTGTGATTTTCTAAATTAACTCCAA
>LIUH01000037.1:0-169 GCA_001462225.1 Fibrobacteria bacterium GUT31
CAACTTCAAAGAAGTTTTTGACGCAGTGTTGGACGGTTCGGCTTGTGCCGGAGTTATTCCTGTGGAGAACAGCCTTGCAGGTTCTATTCACGAAAATTACGATCTGTTTTTACGTTACCCCGACATTGCGATGGTTGGCGAGTTAAAACTGCGTATCGTTCACTGTTTG
>LIUH01000037.1:337-713 GCA_001462225.1 Fibrobacteria bacterium GUT31
CGTTCACTGTTTGATTGCCGATGAACGCACAAGCATCGATTCTATCCATATAGTACGCAGTCATCCGCAAGGGTTTGCACAGTGCAAAGAGTTTCTCGACAAACACCCGGACTGGGTTTTAGAACCGCACAACAACACAGCAGCGGCAGTCGCTACGATTGTGCGTGAAGGAGCGATGAAGGTCGCGGCTATCGCAGGCGAATCTGCGGCACGTGCCCACGGGCTTAAAGTATTAAAAGAGGGGATCGAAACCAATCCGCTTAACTACACGCGGTTTGCGATTATTTCACGGCGAGTGGGAGACAAAGCTCAAGTTCCGCCGAGTCTTGGTTCGGGCAAGGCGAATAAAGCATCGCTTGTGTTTTCTGTTTCCGAT
>LIUH01000037.1:966-3642 GCA_001462225.1 Fibrobacteria bacterium GUT31
GTATCTTTTTTATGTTGACGTGACCGTCCCCGAAGCGGCGGCTGTTTTTGACGAAGCTGTCGATGAACTGAAAAAGAAAACAAAAGTTTTTTACTTTTTGGGAACGTACAGGGCGGCGGCTTGAGCAATGAACAATTATCAATGAAAAATTATCAATGGAAGATTGCAGGGAACAAAGCAAAGATAACAGACAACGGCATTGTTCATTGTTCCCTGTTAATTGATAATTGGTTACGGTATCACCGCGCTAAACATCTCCCCCCACGGCCCTCTCTTGCCTTTTGCATTTTCGACGCGTAACGCGAACCACGCAGTCTTGCCCGCGTCTTCTGTCGGGAAAGTGATCGCGTGTCTTTTTGTACCGGCGAATTCGTTTTCCGTTAACTGTTCGGGCGAATGGGGCGCGGCACCCAGATAGTAATGTTTGCCCGTCAGCGCAGATTGCGCCGCCGGGTCGTCCGCCTCCACTCCGTAAAAAATACGCACGCCGTGATTCGCGCGCGTGTCGGAATGCGCGCCGACAATTATCTCGCTAACCACAATCAGTTCGTAACGGATCGACAGTTCGATTCTTCCGCGCGCGATGTCGGTGGGGACAGGTATCAGAGACAGAAATGTTTTCCTCGGCTTCAGCCCGAGCGTGGCGAAATCGTTGTCCGCTAGCTTGGGCTTGTAGAACCTGCGCTGTTTCAAAACCCTCATGCAGACGGCCATCTCTTTGAAGCGTGTTTTCACGATGGCAGTGGTACTGCCAACACGCTCGGCGGACTGCGAGACGGCGAGCGCCTCTTCAGCACCGGCTATTTTGCCGTTGAAAGTTTGAACCTCCAATTGTGGAATATCCCAGTCGTCTGCTTTCTCTGCCAGCACCGCGCTCCAGTTTTTAGCCATAGCAATCTGTTCATTGCGCCCCGTCGGAAGCCAATCCGCGTTCTTAGGCATATTTTCCCCCTTATTTTAAGGTTTTTTCAGCTAAATTACGACTCCGGCAACGGGTCGCATAATACTTTCCACTTTAAATTATACACCTTTTGCGGTAAAAGGTACACCTTCTGGGTTAAAAGGTATACCTTCTGTGTTAAAAGGTATACCTTCTGGCTTGAAAGGTATACCTTCTGGCTTGAAAGGTATACCTTCTGATGTAAAAGGTACACCTTTCGGCTTAAAAGGTATACCTTCTGACATGGAAATGATCAGTTTTGCGGCGCAAATGATAAGTTATGTCGCGGAAAATATTAGCTTTGTCGCACGGGTTATGTTTTTTGCGGCGGTCGTGACAACTTATGCCGTGTTCGTTACAAGGGCAAGATTGGCGGCTGTCATCTCAGCCTCTACAGGACAGAAGGATACCATAGACACTGTGAACTGAGTTGCGTCTTTTACATTGAATTTGTGTGATAGACACAGCAAAGCTGCGCCTTCTGTACGTTATGTGCCATTTGCCCTAAAACTTGGTAAAAGACTATAAAACACGGCACAAAAATATATTTATTATAAATTGCGCTCAATTGACAAATACAGACAATTTGGGATAGCTTGTTTATATTGGCTGTATTGGCTTAATATAGTAATAATAAGTTAATCAGAGGTTATAATGTTTTTTATTTTTGGTTCTGAAGCATTTGGACTTTTTTCCATTCTTTTCCTTATTGCCCTAGTTATTTGGGCTATATATTATTTTATTTTAAGACCAAAAATGGTAGTAAAATGTTCTTATTGTAATGGAGAATTGATGAAAGGAGCGTTTTTTTGTCCATATTGTGTGCGTTTATTGCCTATAGAAGATATTAAAAAACTAGTAAACAGATTTACATATCAAATTAAAGTACAAATGCCAGTTTGTTCAATATTTCCTACAAATGAATCAGAGTTGTCTGATAATACTTTTTTTATTAAAAGTCATGAAATTGTAACAATAATTGGAGTGGGTGAAAAGATTTCTGATGATAATATATGGCTTCAAATAAAGAATAATTATGATAAAAAGGGCTGGTGTACATCAAAAGTTTTTTTAATGGCCCTCTTTCCATAATCATTATATATGGGTATAATGGTTTTATTTATTTTGTAAGGATAAAATACTGGAATGAAAATAACAATACATAGGGGAACAAATCAAATAGGTGGTTGTGTAACTGAAATTGAAAGTGACGGCTATAAAGTGTTTATTGACTTTGGTGAGCAGTTGCCTGGTTCTGAAAATGATGATCATAAATTACTGGAAATTGACGGGTTAACTTGTGGTGACGTTTCAAAAAGCACATTATTTATAACTCATTATCATGGAGATCATATAGGGAAAATATGTGATACAGTTTCCAATTTACCTATATATGTTGGTGAAACTGCTTTAGAGATATATAAATGTCTTGAAAAAAGGTTATCATATATTCCAATCCCAAAAGAAGCGGAAAAATATAAAAATATTTTAAAACGCCTAAAAACAATAAATACTTTTAAGCCGGCAGAAAAGATAAAAATTGGTGAAATAGTAATAACACCGTTATTTATTGACCATTCAGCTTTTGACGCATATATGTTTATAGTTGAAGCGGATTGTAAACGAGTATTAAATACAGGTGATTTTCGCGGACATGGTTTTAGGAGTAAAACGCTTGTTCCAGTTTTACAAAAATACGCACAAAACATTGATTATATAGTTTCCGAAGGTTCAAA
>LIUH01000038.1 GCA_001462225.1 Fibrobacteria bacterium GUT31
CGATAACAATTCTTATGGCTCTATTTTTAAATGCACAGGCTGCTGTTTGGCTCAGAATTAACCAGGCCGGCTATACGCCCGACCGTGTAAAAACCGCAGTGGTTCTATCCGATACCGATATTGCCGGATACACTTGGAAATTGAAGAACGGCGAAAAAGTTGTTCTGAGCGGGAAACTCGGTGCTGCAAAACACGGCGATAATTATTATGTAGCGCAACCATTCCATTACACCATAGATTTCACTTCAATAAAAACAAACGGAACTTATACTCTGGAATTAGCCGGAGCACGTACCGAACAAATCCGTATTTTGGCAGACCCATATTCCAGGTTCGCCACGCAAGCACTTGCTCATTTGCGAGCCATGCGCAGCAGGCATTCGGGGGACGGTGCGGCAGTGGTTTATACGGTAAAAGGCGATTGGAAAGCCGGTGCTTGGCAAGAAGCAAGCCCTCGCAGAACCTTGGATATGCTCGGGGGGCATTACGATGCCGGGGATTATATCAAATTCACCTTGAACGAAGCCTATCTCGCTTGGCATTTATTGACCGCTTATCAAGAGAACCCATCTTTGTTTGCAAATATTCTCGATGAAGCAAAATACAGTTTGGACTATCTTGCGAAAACTTTTCCCGATGAAAATACTTTTGTCATACAAGTAGGCGATGCCAAAGATCACGAGCAAGGTTGGCGTTTGCCGGAACAGGATGCTCTGAATGGCAAAAGACCGGCCTTGTGTGCACTATCGCGAGTTCACATGGGAAGTGCCGCCGCCGCTTTGGCCCTGGGGGGGCAGGTATTTCAGAATTCGGACTCAAACGCCGCAACGCTTTACGGGAACAAGGCAAAAGCGATTTATGCACGGGCTAGAAAAAACGATACCCAAATATCCGCATTTGAACGCGATAAAGTCAATGATTTTTATTTTGATAAAACCGATAACGATAATATGGCTTTGGCCGCTGCCGAGCTTTTTCGCTTAACCAAACAGCAGAGTTATTTTGACGAGGGAAAGGCGTATGCACCTGAGGCGGGGTATTGGGTTAGCTGGGGCGAATGGAATTCCTTTGCCAACCATCTTTTGGCCAAACTAGGCGATGTCGGAGCGAAAAACCGTATGCTTGCCGAGGTGCTTCGCTATGAGCGGGATAATTTGTGGGACGCTCCCAACGATTATACATGGGGCACTTTGCACCGCTGGATTGGCATGGCTAACGCTCATTTACGTGCACGGCGCGATTTGCAGGATGCCAAACAATTAACTGTGCCTTTTTTGGGAGTTCTGGATTACACATTTGGACGTAATAACTGGGGCGTAGCAATGGCAGCATCGCCTGACCTCCCTTATAGCGTTCGCAATATTTACAACAGCATTTACCGTTTAACCGGAGTTTTTCCGGTTGGCGCATTATCCGAAGGTCCCGGCGACAAAGCCACTCACGATGACATGAAAAAATATTTTGAGGCTTTTCCCGAATACACGCCTCTTGAAGAATTCAACACCGCCGCTGCAGTGTTCTATGATAACTCCGATGATTTTATGATTCAAGAATCCACAATCGGCGGGCAGGGAGATTTTCTATTGATGTTAGCCTTGGCTTCTGCAAACAAACCTACGGAATCGAAGGCAAATCATCCCGGCCGAGGCCCCGCCGCTTTATTTATAAACCGCAATGAACACCTATTTACCATAACCCCATCTCCGATCTGCAAAGCGGACAGTTTATTTGTAACCGACTATCAAGGCAAACAGATAACCACTCTTTATCGCAACGAACAAAATCAGTATATTTGGAATACGCGCCATATTCCGGCCGGCATATATAACATTAGCCCGTCCGATGGCAGCCCGCCTTTGGTGGTGAGGAAATAATTTTTTTCTACATTCCCGCATAACAGGAGTTACTATATGGCAAAAAGAGTTTATCTTTTCGGTAAAGGCATAACAGAAGGCAATGGTTCGCAACGCAATTTGCTGGGCGGCAAAGGTGCGGGCTTGGCAGAGATGGCAAAAAGGGGCTTTAATGTTCCACCCGGGTTTACAATAACCACGGAGGTTTGCACCGAATATTACGCAAACAAACGCAAGATGCCAACGGGCTTGGATACAGAGATTAAAAAAGCCGTTGCAGCGATAGAAAAACAAACGGGAAAGCAATTCGGCGGCAATAAAAATCCGCTATTGGTGGCGGTTCGCTCCGGCGCTAGGGAATCCATGCCGGGCATGATGGATACCATTTTGAACTTAGGCTTGAACGATACAACTGTGGAAGTGCTTAAAGCCAAGAGCAATAACGGCCGCTTTGCTTACGATTCATATCGCCGTTTTATTCAAATGTATTCCGGCGTGGTTTTGCACATTGAACGTGCAAGCGAAAACGAACACGACCCCTTTGAAGTGATCATTACAGAGGCTCGCAACAAAAGGGGAGTAGCGCACGATAATCAACTGCCCGAAGAGGATTTGAAAAGCATAATTGTAAAATTCAAAAAACTTGTTTTGGAAAAAACGGGGAAGCCATTTCCGAGCGACCCTTACAAGCAATTGGAAGGCGCAATAGGAGCCGTGTTTGCAAGTTGGATGAACGACCGCGCCATTTTATACCGCCGCAAATATAAAATCCCCGAAGAATGGGGAACGGCTGTAAATGTTCAATCCATGGTGTTCGGCAATTTGGGCGATAGCTCCGGAACAGGCGTTGCATTCACGCGCAACCCCGCTACCGGCGAAAATGAATTCTACGGTGAATTTTTGGTGAACGCTCAAGGCGAAGATGTGGTTGCCGGCATTCGCACACCGCTGAAAATTTCCTCAATGGCAACTACCCCGCACTTGGGGCATTGTTACAAAGAATTATGCGAAGTTCGCAAGCAACTGGAAAAAGAATTCGGCGATATGCAGGATTTTGAGTTTACCATAGAAGATGCCAAATTATATATGCTACAAACCAGAAACGGCAAACGTACCGCAAGGGCATACGTAAAAATAGCTCGCGATATGGTAAAGCAAAATCTTATGACGCAGGAACATGCAATTGCAAGCGCAGATCCGGAAGCGGTAGAACAGTTGTTAGCCCCCGTGTTTGATAAAGATGCGTATCAAAAAGCTATTGCGGAAAAACGCTTGGTCACAAAAGGTTTGCCGGCTGGTCCCGGCGCAGCTACCGGAACTTTGGCATTTACCGCAGAAAAAGCGGAACGCTGGGCAACGCACGGCCCTGTGGTTTTGGCTAGAGTTGAAACCAGCCCGGAAGATTTGCGAGGAATGCTCGCCGCAAGCGGCATAGTCACGGCGAAAGGCGGAGTATCCAGCCACGCTGCGGTGGTTGCAAGGCAAATGGGCAAGGTGTGCGTTGTTGGTGCCTCAGACATAGATATTAACTACAACACAGGTGTTTTAACCTGCGGAGACAAAACGGTAAAGGAAGGCGAATTCATTTCAATCAACGGTTCCACAGGCGAAGTTTTGAGCGGCAAAATAGATACCGCCCCTTCTGAATTGATTCAAGTGCTTATAGACAAAACGCTTGCTCCCAAGGATTCCGAACTGTTCGCAGACTACGATTTCATTATGAAGCTCGCAGACAAATACCGCAAACTCGGCATTCGCACCAACGCAGACCAGCCGGAGCAGGCCATAAACGCCGTAGCATTCGGAGCGGAGGGCATTGGTCTTTGCCGCACCGAGCATATGTTCTTCAAAGGCGACCGCATAGACCTTGTGCGCGAAATGATAATTTTCGCCGCAGAGTACGCAGAGTATAAGGCAAAACTTGCGCAACGCCCCGGCGATGCGATTTTGCTGGAAAACGAATATCATATTCCAATCAGGCATTTCCGCCATGTGCTGGAAAGATTGCAGTCTATTCAGCAAGAGGATTTTGAGGGTTTGTTCACGGCTATGGGTGAACGCCCTGTTACCGTGCGCTACCTTGACCCGCCTTTGCATGAATTTTTGCCGCATTCAAAAGACCAGATAGATGAGCTTGCCCGCAAACTCAATCTTCATTTTGTGCGTGTTTCGCAAACGGTTGCTTCGCTCCAGGAATCCAACCCCATGTTAGGGCACCGGGGTTGCCGTTTGGGTATTGTATATCCGGAAATTTCCGAAATGCAAAGCCGTGCCATATTCCGTGCAGCTTTGGCGGTAGCAGCCAAAACCAAAAAAACTCCAAAACCCGAAATTATGATTCCTCTCGTTGGCTTTGAAAGAGAACTTGAATTGCAACTGGAAATTGTGCATAGGGTTGCAAAAGAGGAGTTCGCCGCAGCCAAGCGCACGCTGGAATACAAAGTAGGAACGATGATTGAAATTCCAAGGGCAGCTATCACAGCGGAGCAAATAGCAAAACATGCGGAGTTCTTCTCTTTTGGCACCAACGATTTAACGCAAACCACACTCGGCATGAGCCGTGACGATGCGGGTCATTTCTTGCCATACTACGAAAAGGAAGCCGGTATTATAAAAAACAATCCTTTTGCAACTCTGGATCAGATAGGTGTTGGCAAATTGATGGAAATCGCCGTTCAAGGCGGCAGAGCAACCCGCCCGGATATTAAACTCGGAATTTGCGGAGAGCACGGCGGAGACCCAGCATCCATTGAGTTCTGCAACAATTTGGGACTCAGCTATGTGAGTTGTTCGCCGTTCAGGGTTCCTGTGGCTCGTATTGCTGCGGCCAAATCTGCGGTAAAAGCATTGGGTGCAGCCAAGCCTTCACCGGAAAAGAAGAGTGTTGCGAAGAAAGCTGAAAAAAAGGTGGTTAAGGCTAAGAAAGCGAGGAAATGATAAGCCCGCAAATTTTTTCTACCTTCCCCTGCAATGCCAAATTCCTTGACTGCGAATAAGATAGAATCCCGAATATTCACAATTCGTGGATTGCAGGTAGTGCTTGACAGGGATTTGGCGGAGTTGTATGGGGTGGAAACCAGAGTATTAAAACAGGCTGTGAATAGAAATATTATTCGTTTTCCCATTCATTTTATGTTTGAACTTTCAGAAGATGAAATTAAAAGCATGGTATCACAATTTGTGATACCATCTAAAAGTTATTTTGGCGGTTCTGTCCCCTATGTTTTTACGGAACAGGGAGTTGCTATGCTTTCTGCCGTTTTAAGGAGCGATATTGCAATTAAGATTAGTATTAAAATTATGGACGCTTTTGTGGCAATGCGTAAAATTTTATCTGCCAACACAGGCATCATCCAACGCTTGGAGACGGTTGAACAGAAACAAATAGAAACGGATAAGAAAGTAGATGAGATTTTCAACGCTTTGGAAAGCAAAGATGCAATTCCAAAGTGCGGAGTATTTTTTGACGGACAAATTTTTGACGCTTATGTTTTGGCAAATAAAATCATCAAATCTGCAAAGCAATCAATAGTTTTGATTGACAACTACATAGACGAATCCGTTTTGACAATGCTTGGCAAAAAATCCAAGAATGTAAAAGTAACTCTGCTTACAAAAGACATATCAAAGCAACTGAGCTTAGACATTGCAAAATTTAACCTGCAATACCCAACGATAGAAGCGAAGAATTTTAATCTTAGCCACGATAGGTTTTTAATCATAGACGGCAAGGAAGTTTATCATTTGGGAGCAAGTTTAAAGGATTTGGGCAAGAAATGGTTTGCTTTTTCAAAAATGGAAGGATTGGCATTGTTGGAGAAAATTAAAATTTCCTAACAATGCCCGTTCCTAATGTGCCTTGCCCAGCCAAAAAATATGCATAATGCATTTATGTAGATCCTCTAAGGAACGCCGTCTTTATACAATTCATAAACATAACCTGCGCTTTCTCTGTAAAGAAGAGTGTTGTGATCAAGCAACCTCTTATACCAAATGGAGTTATAGAAATTCTCAAAGGCATCTAAAAGGCTTATGTTTTCACTTTTTGAAATGGAATTAGCAACTGCTCCGGTTATATATTCCACCATAAATAATCTTTGTTTTTCTGTTTTTTCATCGCTTTGTTTCATAATGCCTCACTTTATTTAACAACGAAATTCCTTTTTCTGTATGAAAACTTATTTGATGGTTTAAATTTTTATATTCCAACGCTTCAACCAATGCAGTGCCGGATTTCATATTCATCATAAATTGGTCTAAAACAACAGCAATATTATCATTTGCAACCGGGCCTTCTACTATGTCAAACTGGTTTTTATGATTATTTATATGCTTTTCAAAATCAATAAAAGCATCGTTTCTATTATTCATAATGAAATAAGCCCATTCTTCTGTTGGCTCATCAAATTTTAAGTATTTAAAATTTTTAAAAGAATTTTCATCGCATTCATAAACGCTCACAAATCCGGAAGTCGTTCCAAATCTCGCTGACATATTTTTTGCCCAATTAATTGCTTGCTTTTCAAGTTTTGTCGTATAAAAACCTTGCCCAAAATCTTTGAATTTTCTTCCTTTGCTTAAATCTATTTTTTCAAAATGCAAGTATGAACCGTGATACAAAATCATTACAAACTCCCTCCGTTTCTTTTCAAAATCATATCCATGTCTTCTATTACGTACATTATGTTTTCTAAATGTTCGGTTTCATAGTGTTTATCTAAGAAATCCATTATTCCGAATTCACGCAACTTTGGAAATACAATATCCGGAGTTAGGTTTTTAGATTTTGCATAACGGCTAACAGCAAAAGAAAGCCAATATGCTTTGCTTGCATTATTATGCTCTTGTTGCGACATAAAGGGAATATAGAAATTACTACATTACCCTAATGAATTTCGCAGAACGAAGAGAGAGAAAAGCGTTTTTGGCTTTGGCTGATGGTAGCGTGTTTCATGGGTATTCGGTAGGTGCTCCTATAGATACTTGCGGAGAGGTGGTTTTTAATACCGGACTAAGCGGCTATCAGGAGATTCTGAGCGACCCTTCTTATGCAGGGCAGTTCGTGGTTATGACTGCACCTGAAATCGGCAACTACGGTGTTAATGCAGAGGATATGGAATCCCGAAAGTTTTTTGCCGCAGGGTTTGTAGTCAGGGAATTGAACGAACCCTCAAACTGGCGCAGCCAAGAGTCTTTACAGGCGGCTCTTGTTCGCCATAAAATTCCCGCCATTGCCGGAATAGACACCCGTACCCTTACGCTGCTTTTGCGTGAAAACGGAACGCAAAAAGCCTTTATATGCACATCGGGCGAAATAGAGCCAAACGCTGCGGTTGAAAAAGCTAATTCCTGGCAGGGGATAGACAATCAAGATTACGCTAGTATTGTCTCTTGTGAAAAGTCTTACGAATTTGTTTTTGAAGGATTTGACGGCGAAAAATTGCCGACTGCCGATTTGCATATAGTAGCTTATGATTTTGGAGTTAAGTACAATATTTTGAGAAATTTGTGCCGTGCCGGAATGCGTGTCACCGTTGTTCCGTCTAAAACCCCGGCAAAAGATGTTTTGGCTATGAAACCGGATGGTGTGTTTCTTTCAAACGGCCCCGGAGATCCGGCTGCTGTTGGTTATGCCATTGAAAATACCCGAAATTTAATAGGCAAAGTCCCAATTATGGGAATTTGTTTGGGGCATCAAATTATAGGGCTTGCGCTTGGCGGAAAAACCGAAAAACTCAAATTCGGGCACCACGGTTGCAACCAACCTGTGATGGACCGTTCCACCCGTGCTGTTGAAATTTCATCTCAAAACCACAATTACATGGTTATGCAGCAGGGGATAGAGGACAAAGCCGAAATCACTTACGAAAACTTAAACGATGGCAGCGTTGAAGGTTTGAAATTAAAAAACGAAAAAGTATTTTCCGTCCAATTCCATCCGGAAGCAGCCCCCGGCCCGCATGATTCTTTGCGTTTGTTTAAACAATTTAGGGAGATGATTTGCTCCTAGCGTGCCTTCAGAGCAAATGGTTTTGGTTTGGTCGATTTCTACAAGTCATAGAGAATTTGGACAGTAGGTAGCTTCTAGGGAATTTAGGATAATCGGTTCTGTAAAAGACTATGTATGCCGTACTGTTGTTGGGTTGCTGAACATTGTATATAATTCCCAAAATTTTCCTATATTTTAGGAGTGGCTAATTTTAAAACTTCTGGTGCTCTCTTGGCGGGTTCGCATTGAAAATCCCCTACCGGAGCCGGCGGTTATAGGTTTGTGGCACCAAGATTTGCCCGCCTGCCTTGCAGCATTCAAAAATAAAAACATAGCGGTTCTCATAAGCCAAAGCAAAGACGGGAGCAAATTCGCGAAATTAGCCAAAAGTTTGGGCTACAATGTTTTCAGAGGCTCCAGCAGCAGAGGGCAAAGCGAAATAAAGCATTTGTTAAAAGCCCTGAAAAACGGAATTTCGGCGGGAATGGCGCTAGACGGCCCAAAAGGCCCCGCACTCACCGCAAAACCGGGCGCAGAATGGCTATCCGGCAAAGCTAACGCTCCATTGATAAAAATCAAAGTGAAATACAGCCGAGTTTTTAGGTTAAATTCCTGGGACAAAACCTTTATCCCCCTGCCATTTAGCAAAATTACTATCTTTATTAAAGGATGAAATTATGGATAACCGGTTCTAAAGGAATGCTTGGCAAAGACTTGTGCGCCATGGCAAAAAAAAATTTTGAGCTTTTTGAGAGCGATAAAGAAGTTGATATAACAGATGAAACCGCTGTTTCAGGTTATATTTCCGAAAACAAACCCGATTTTATAATAAACTGCGCCGCCTACACCGCTGTTGACAACGCAGAAACGGAAGCCGAGCTTAACCGTAAATTGAATGCTGTTGGCCCGGAAATTCTCGGCAAATGTTCGGCAAAGAAAGGCACCCGCATAATACACATTTCAACGGATTACGTTTTAAGCGGCGCAGCCCCAAAACCTCTAACGGAAGCTGCACCCATAAAACCCATAAATGCCTACGGCAAAGCAAAAGCGGAAGGTGAGGCCATGCTCGCAAAGGCAAATCCCAATCACTGGATAGTTCGCACAGCTTGGCTATACGGCATCAACGGAAAAAATTTTGTAAAATCCATGCTGAACTTAATGCGAACAAAAGAACAGATTTCCGTTGTTGGCGACCAACTTGGAAACCCAACTTGGACATGCGACTTGGCCGCAGCTATACTAAAAATTGCGGAAAATCCAAAATTGCCGGGTATCTACCATTTCACAGGAGAAGGCATTGCAAGCTGGCATGAATTCGCTGTGGAAATTCAAAAACAGGCACTGGGTAAAAATCTATTGGAACACGCTATCCCCATTTTGCCCATTGCAAGTTCCGAATGGAAAAGCCCCGCTAAACGGCCTTTATGGTCTGCCTTGGATAAAACTAAAATTAAAGAGAATTTTGATATACATATCCCTGCTTGGCAAGATTCGCTCTCTAAATACTTGGATTTTGAAAAATGAAATATTTCTGCAATATAATTTCTAAATTTTGCTCGTCGGATGTCAAAAAAAAAATATTGCATTTCTATGAAAAATTAGAAAAACAAGGTTTGATTCCGGATATTCTGAATTTGAGACTTGATAATTATGAGCTAAAAAGCAACAATTTGTTTTTTATAACATTAAATAAAAATACGGAATTCCATCTGCAAGATTTAGTAAACAAAATGAATTGTAAAACAACACGAGTTATTATTATTACAAACGAAGAAGAAAATTTTTTTGACTTTGCGATTGAATATAACATATGCAATATAATACACATAAAAAAATTGAATGAAAACCTGCTGCTCGGAATTTTGAATTGTTTTTTGAAAGAGAATTTAAGTTTGGAAAGTTTTTTTGGAAATAGAAAAAAGATTTTCGACAAACACTACTGCCTTTCCGGCAATATAAGCATGTTCAAGTTAATAGAAAATACATTCGCAGATTTTATAGAGAAAATTCAAAGCGAAATAAGAAATACATTCATAATAAATTGCCATGAACTGGTTACAAACGCTATTGCTTACGGAGTTTTAGGCATAACCGCTTATGCTCGCGACAAAAAGGAATTAGACACTACGCACTATACAAAAATAAACATTCCGCGAAACAAAGAGGTTAAAGTACGTTTGCTGATGAATGAAGATTTATACGGAATATACGTCCGAGATTCCAGCGGACTTTTAACCATACAGAGAATTTTAGAACGCATCAGGAGGCAGAGCATTGAAGCAGGGGAAACCATTCCACAGGGAATAGAAGATTACACAGGGCGCGGCCTTGCCATTTTGAGCCACCTGGGTATTTTAATATTTTCCATTAAACCCGGAGAATTTACCGAAGTTTCTCTAATCAGCAACATTGAGGCTAATTTTGAGGAAAGCCCGATTTCAATTTTGGCAGCGGAAATTTAGTTGAGAGTTGAGAGTTGAGAGTTATAGTTAGTATTTTTCAATTATTTCGGGTTTGGAATGCCTTGTTTGCGGCTGGTGTATGCGTTTATTCTTTTTTTATTTCAAAAAATAACTTTGATTTCAATTATTGCGATGTCGTTTTGCTCTCGCTTGGAATGTTTTTTTTGCTCGCTTTTGCCAATACGCATAACGACATAATAGATTTTGAAATAGATAAAATCAACCGCCCGAAACGCCCTTTGCCCGGTGGAAAAATAAATTTTAAAACAGCTCGCATTGTTGCGTTTGCATGTTTTTTGGCGGCAATAATTCTCGGCTTTATTTCCGGTTTTGAATTTGCCTTGTTATTTACCGCAATCGGAATACTTTGTTTTGCATATAACAAATTTTTGAAAGGCTTGCCCCTAGTGGGGAATTTAGCAGTGGCATTGCTGACAACAACTCCGATAATTGTTCCCATGCTGAAATTCAAATTCCTGCAACCGGAACTTTTGAATCTGGCATTTTTTGCTTTTATGCTAACCTTTGCAAGAGAAATAACAAAAGACATAGAAGATTCGGAAGGAGACAAAGCTCTCGGCTTAAAAACCCTCCCCGTACTGCTCGGAGCGAATCTTTCTTTTTCGCTTGTTCTCATATGTGAATTTCAATGCCTTGTCATGCTTGCCTTGTTCAAATGGTCTTTGTTTTTTGCGATTTTGCCGTGCATAGCTTTATCCGTGATTTTTGCCTGCTTAAAAAAATGGCGATTTTCGCAAACAATTCTAAAAGCCACCATGCTGGCAGGGCTGGCTGTTTTCTATATTTACATCATATGAAGATGTTTATGAATAAGGCAAACATTTTCGCCATTTTAGGCATGGCCTTCTTTTTGTCCTGCTCGGAGGATTTGAAACCCATAGACCCACCTTGCACAGCAAGCAGCAATACTACAACGCATTATTGCTCCGAAGGCATAATGAAAGAGTATGGTTTATTGACCGACAACCGAAGCAATCCGTCTAAAACTTACAGAACCGTTGTCATAGGCTCGCAAACCTGGATGGCACAGAATTTGAATTACAACGCAAGCGGTAGCAAATGCCATGGCGACAATAGCGGCGGTGATAGCGAAAACAAATGCAATACTTACGGTCGTTTATATAATTGGGAAGCGGCGATGGACATTTGCCCCGCAGGTTGGCATTTGCCAAGCCGGGCGGAGTGGGAAGTGATGACGATTTATATTGGCGGTGCCGCTACTGAAGGAAAGAAGCTGAAAGCAGCTGGCGGTTGGAACATTTATGATGGTGTTAGTGGCAATGGCATGGACGAATACGGCTTTTCCGCCCTTCCGGGCAGCTACGGCGATTCCAGTGGCTTCTTCCTTCTTGTCGGCTACTATGGCAACTGGTGGACTAGCAGTGAGACCGGGGGCTACAACGAGGCTTTCATCCGGTCTATGAGCTACGACGAGGAAGCCGAGTGGACCTACGACGATAAGTCTTTTTTGTTATCTGTTCGCTGCGTCCGGAACTAAACCGCAGCTAAATGCACTGTTTTATTATAGTAAACGCTGATTAAGTCGCTTGGGTATAGGGTATAGGGTTTGGGGTATGGGGATTATTCAACATAAAACGATTAATTTGATAAGTAATTGAGGTTTGCCCATACCCTATACCCCATACCCAAACATTGAGTTAATCATTACTTACTATATTCCTCCTATGCTTCCACAGAATTTTGTTGCGCTGGATGTAGAAACCACAGGTTTAGATGCAGACAAGGATGAGATTATAGATATAGCCCTTGTTCGCTTTGAAAACGGCAATGTGACCGCTACACTTGATTTTTTGGTGAAACCTCCAAAAAAACTTTCCAATTTTGTCAACTATTTGACGGGAATTTCTCAAAGCGAATTGGACACGGCAAAATCATTTAAGGAAATTGCCCCGCAGATTTTGGAATTTATAAACGAAAAACCGCTTGTGGCCCATAACGTAGCTTTTGATTCAAAACTTTTCACGCTTGCCTTGAATAGAAACGGATTCAAAAACAATGAATTTGTTTTTTGGGATTCCCTTGCCATAGCAATGGCGGCTTGGACTTTTGAAAGCCATAAACTGGTGAATTTGGTAAAGCAATTAAACATTGAAGTCTCTGCCTCGCACCGTGCCTTGCCGGACGCGGAAGCCTGCGGAAAAGTTTTTTTGCTGGGACTTGCGGAGTTGGAAAAAAGCAGCGACCAAGTCAAAGAAAATTTAAAAAAAATGGCAGCTAACACAGTTTACGAACCATTGTTTTAAGGGGAATGAAAATGCCTAATATATTAGAAGTCTATGAGAAACTGAATTTTACCCCCAGAAAAGGGCAACTTGACTACAGCAAACTTGCAGCGGAAAATTTAAACGCAAACAGCCGTTCAAAACAGCGGTTCACGCTGGTAGAGGGCGAAACCGGAATCGGAAGAACGCTAGGTTATTTAATCCCGGCCATGCTCCACGCAAACGGAACCGGCGAAAGAATTTTAATCACAGTGGCCACAAAAGCAAAGTTAAAATCGATTTGGGAAAACGACATTCAAAAAATTCAGCCCCTTTTAAACGGAAAAATTCGCCCCGCAGTTTTGAAGGAGAGGTTCAGTTATGTGTGTTTGCGCAAATTTTATAACTGCATAAATAATCCCGAACTTTATTTAACGGCAGAAGAACGTGTAAATTTTTTCGCTATAATAACATGGCAAGAAAAAACAAAAGACGGAGACTTGAACGAGGTTTTGCACTACAACCGCGTTCCGATTCTCTGGAAAAAAATTGCTTGCGAAGCCGGGTCTTGCCTTGGTGCTCAGTGCGAACATTTTTCAAAATGTCGATTTCAAGAGGCAAAAAAGAATGCGGAGAATTCCAACCTGCTTTTGGTACAGCATCATCTATTTTTGCAGGACTTGCAAATGGATTTTGCAATTTTGCCGCACTCTGAAAAAATTATTTTTGACGATGCCCACAGACTTCCGAAAGAAAGCCAGAAAAATTTCGGAAAGCATCTGTATTTTTATGTTCTTAAAAATGCCATTAAGCAAAATATCTGGTGCAAAAAATGGGAAGAACAAGCGGCGGAATGTGAAAAATCGCTCTTAGCTTTAGTAAAGGAAATTCAGGGTTTTTCTCAAAAAATAAAAAAGCGCAGAGTTGCCTACACTCAAAATTTGTCTTCCGAAACCGGAGTTTCTCCCCAAGCGGCGCAAAATTCTTTGAGAGCCTTGCTGGAAGTTATAGAGCAAACCGGCTCGGAATTTCATGCTCAAAATGAGATTGGCAAAGCAAAGGACTGCATGCAGTTCGCCTCCGACATAAGAAAAATCTCAAGCGATTTGGCATTCTTTTTTGCCGCATCTCATGAGGAATATGTGTATTGGGCGGATAGCCCCTCCAACCCGCTCCAGCTCACATTTAACGCAGAACTCATAAATCCCTCTGCAAAATGGAGCAAATCCCTTTACCCGAATTTAAAATCCGCATTTTTCACATCCGATACCATCAGTGTAAACGGGCAATTTGACTATTTGACTAACCGCTTGGCATTGTTTGGAAAAAATGCGAGAACAAAAATTTTTACAACTAGGGAAGAATATCCCGAAGTATTAGCAGCAGAATTTATGCCAAAGCCGGTCGAAGAAAATTTCTTGGAAGAACTTATAAAAAACCTATATGAAATCATTTCCAAGAATAAATGCAATACCGTTATTTTCAGCGATATGTCTTCTATTTCCAAACTTCGCGCAGAAGTGGAAAAAAACGAAATCTTGCAAAGCAAAATCTGTTTTTTCCAAGGAATAGACGGCAATTTCTTTAATTTGTCCGGTTTTTTCTCAAACGAAGCTGGCAGTGTTTTGGTTGGCACTCCGGATGAATTAAAATCCTTGGAAGAAATGGAATTGCCGGAAAACACCCTTATAGTAATCGCTCGCCTCCCCTTCCCGGACATGACCGACCCGATTCTTTCCAAGCGAATGGAAATTCTAAAAGAGCAAAGCAAAAACGCTTTTATGCTTATAACAATGCCGGAAACCTCACTCACTTTGCGCAGAGTTTATTCCGCAATTTTGCGTTCAGGCAAAAAGCAAACTTTGCTGTTGCTGGATGGCCGAGTTGCAAGCGAGCTGTATGGAACAAAGATCCAAAAACTCTTTCCGAATTTCAGGATCCTTAGCCACAGAATATTTTCAACGAATTTTTTTGAATAGACCCATTAAAGCCTAAAACTTCCCCACTGTAATCCCTGCATACAAGCCCGGCCATATCCTCACCTTATGGCTGCCGAATGTCCAGTGCCAATGGTATTCGCCGCGAGGCTCCAGATAAAAATCATCGCCGTCGTGCCTGGAGAGGGAGTTGAGCGTGAGGCCGCTGGAAAGCGCAAAACCCGGCAAAAGTTTGTATGAAGCACCAAGTCTTATTTTGTGCATCAAATTGTGTTTGTCATCTGTGCCGCCAACGCTGAAATGGCCCGGATTTTT
>LIUH01000039.1:0-7165 GCA_001462225.1 Fibrobacteria bacterium GUT31
AACAAAGAGAGTAAAATAGGGAGTAGGATAGGGAGTGGGGAGTGGGGAGTAGGGAGTGGTAAGAAGTATGGAAACGTTCAAAAATTTGATGGCTTGGCAAGAGGCTATGAACCTTGTGGAAATGGTTTATTTGGCAACGAAGAAATTTCCCAAGGACGAGGTTTACGGTTTAACAAACCAGATACGCAGGGCTGCAGTATCTGTCCCAAGCAATATAGCAGAAGGGAACGGCAGGCCAAGCGGCAAAGAGTATGTTCATTTTCTCCTGATAGCCAACGGCTCGCTGAAAGAATTGGAAACTCAAATGCTGATATCGGAAAGGGTAGGCTATTTGAGCAAAGAGAAACTGGAGGAAATAACAAAGCAAATTGGCTCAGTAGGTCGTTTGCTGACCGCCCTAAGAAAGTCGCTGGAAAAATAACCACTCCCCACTCCCCACTCCCTACTCCCCAAACCAGCAAATCTGCATTTACCCTCATAGAACTCCTCGTTTACATCGCGATAATGGGGTTCATAATTGTGGTTGCGGGGCGGGCTTTTGCAGATGCTACCGGGATGCGACTTCGCAGCCAGAATATGCTCAACAGTGCTGAGGAGGCTGGGCGTGTGTCTGCGCTTTTGAAGGAGGATATTTCGCAGATGGGGGCGAAGAGTTGGGGGAGGTCTAGTGCCAGTGCCATGGTATTTGACATGGTTGAGGAAGTTTACAACGACTTTGCCAATAAAGACTACAGTTCCTATACCTTGACCAAGAACAACCAAGAGCCGAATTTTGACAAACTGGCTTTCAAAAAAGTGTATTACGATGCAAGCGGCGCTTGCGGCGATATTATGAACGTGGAATGGTCTGTAGAAAATAACGTGCTTTATCGTAAATGCAGTTGGAGCAACAACGCGACGAAGTGCCAAAATTCTCTCAGAGATAACAACGCCTGCCTATCGAAAGTAGAAATAGCCCGCAATGTGTCTGATTTTAAGTTTTTGCCATCCAAGCCGGGTGCTCCTCAAAACCAAAACCCGGTTCTGCCCTCCGACCAAATGTTTCCCCCCGCAAATGGCAGCAAAGCATTTGCTCTAGTAAAAAATACCACAAACCCCGGAGAAGCCATAGCCTACCCCAATGCGACCGGCACTTCGCACTCGCTCTGCAGATTCCAGCCAAACACAACCACGACAACCTCGACTGGCGTGTCAACTACGACTTACTACCACACAAATTTCTACATAGCTGCACCCGGTGAGCCGGGGTGTAAGCCATTTGAATTCCTTAAAGGAGAGGAATATTCCATAGATTTTGTGCTTCCCTGCGGTACCGCCGCTTGTGCCAACAGCGCCTCTCCTTGCGTTACCAGCGGCGAGGAGAATTTCAACCCTATGACCCTTTTCCAGCCCGGAAACGACCATCTTTCCATCGGTTTGAGAGAAGCATCGAACGGTCCGCCTATCAGCGAAGTGCCGGATTTTTTGTTCTACCCTCCCTATGATATGAACGGGCAAAAAGCTTGGCATTTTGAGTTCAGCGTTCCCACCACCCGCACCGCTTGCATCGGCATCACCGCTGCTTTTTACAGCCAGGCGGCAAGCGGTCATTTAGACATTCAAAATTTTACCCTGTCCCGCAAAACGGACAATGTTTACAACTTCGACCGCTCCTCCGCCTCTGCCGGCTACAATCCCACATTCCCACCAACCGGTAATGAGCCTGATAAAGCCTCTGTAAAGGCGTTTGAGCTTACACTTGGCATAAACAAAAAAGGCGAGATAAATCGCGCAATCACAGTGATTCCTATTTCCAACAACGGTACTTTGCCCCCGGGGGGCATATGAGCAAGAGCGTGAAAAGCGGCTTCACCTTGCTGGAAGTGATGGTTGTGGTAATCATCATAGGTATTTTGTCTGCCCTTGGGTGGGCGAGCATGAACGAGCTAATCCAAACGAACAAGGCAAAAGAAGCTGCAAGGACATTAACCGCCTTTGCAGAGAGAGCAATAGCGGAAAGCAAAATGCGCAAGGAAGATATTTATATAAAAATAAACGGAAACACCATAGAGGCTCGCTTGAAGAATGCCACAGGCGATCAATTGTTCAGCCAACCGCTTGCGAATGGATTTTCGAGCAATCTCAATGGCAATTCCCCGCCCGTCGCTACTCTTTACAACGGCGGCGTCACCTCTCAAGTCCGGATAGGAGTTTCCGGCATACCCGGCCCGGGCTGCTTTGCCGTGTGCAACGCGAGCAACTACTGCGGCAGCGCAGTAAAGGCAACCGACATAAACACATTCACAGCGCACATAAAGAAAAAAGGCTCCGACACTTGGGAGGCGTTATGAAAAAATCTTTAAAACACGGCTTTGGTCTCATAGAAGTTCTCATTGCGGCTGTTGTTTTGGGTTTTCTGCTTGTTGGGTTAAATATTACGCAGAAAGGGAATCGTGAGAGCATAATCAGAGTGAGGGCGCGGGATGCGGCTAATGTGGTTGCACAAGATGTAATAGATTCCATTTCTGCGCTCGGCTCGGCGAGCGTTCCAAATATTTCATGGTCTTGCAAGGAGGCAACCGGGATGACTACGGAGCCGTCTTTGTGCAGGAAGCGTGATTTTACAGGTACTGCGGGGAATGTCACAGTGCCTTACTCGGTAACTGTGGAAGTCAAGCAGGATCCGGAGTTTCAGGCTGTGAACGAAGAAACTTTCTTTGTTGAAGTTATTAAAAATCAGGCTAGCGCGGACTTTAAAAACATCAATGTAAAGCACAACATAGCCAAGCAGATGGATGTTACGGTCGAATGGGATTTCAAAAATTCAAAGCAATCTATAAATGTGTCATCAATTATCAGGTGAAGGAGGCTATATGAAAAATTCTTTCAAGTCGGGTGTTTCGCTAATTGCGGTTCTGATGTTCATGCTTGCGGCTACCACGGCGAGCATTGTAATTTTCCGGTGGATAGCGCAGGAGAACTTTTCCAGCGGTGCGAGGTTAAAAGGGAGCGAGGCTTACCAAGCGTCCCAAGCGGGTTTAGAAGCGACAAAGGGTTGGCTTGCTAACAAGGGCGCAGACGTGGGTGCCCTGCTGAAAATTTTTGAGGAGCAGCAGGGGACAAAAAAGCCTGTCAGACTGATGAGCAACAAGGCAGACGGCACTCCACTGGACTTGCTTGCCGGGGATAAATTTAAGAACAACAAGAGGCAGCAGGAATTTGAAGTTTATCTCACGGCAGCGCACACGTCCAGCCAGCCTTACAAGTTGAAGTTCGTAAGTGTTGGCACAGCCAGAGACGGTTCCAAGCATAGCCAGGCGGGCATTTTTGAAGTTGAGGGTTTGTACAAGGTTGTAGCCTACAGACCTCCTGACTCAACGACCGGTCCCGATGTTCCTGCATTCTACGGCGGAATGAGCGGAAACACCCAAGGCAAATTTGAAAGCGCAATTATAAACGGCGATGCAAACATAAACGGCATATCAACCTCAGGCAACCTTATAGTGACAGGCAATTTAAGCACAGCGGACAACGCCCAAAGCCGCATAGGCTGCAAAGGCCCGAATGACAACACAAAAGTAGGCGATATGTATGTGCTTGGCAATACTAACATAAGAAAGTTCACCGTTTGCGGCGATGCTTATGTAGGTGGGCATATGACTGCAATGGGGCCTACCTTTCTTGGAGACCTTTATGCGAATGGCGGCATGACCAACAACGGCGGCGACGGGATAACCGTAAAAGGAAATTTAACGCTAGGCGGAGATTACAATCTTAGAAACAGCAAGAACGAAATTGACGGAAATTTTGTATTGGAGGATAATGGATATTTTATTATACAAAACGATTCCAAAATAGATGTAAAAGGCGATGTTTGGAGCATGAAAGATTTATTCAAACCGGTTTCCGGCAACAAGAATGATAATAATAAATATGACGACTTAAAATTGAGTAATGCGAGCGGCAAAAAGCTTTATATTCCCAACGAAACTTTCACACCCACGCCGGGCAAAGCAAGGGTCTGCGGAAATACGAGTGCTTACGGCTGCGGGGGCCAAACCTACCGTTGGTATCAGCACACTATAAACACAGACACAGCGCATTTCAGGATTCATGCCGAGGCTTCGCATCAAAACCCCACCACCGGTAAACCTGCCGGTGCAAAGCTCTTGGATGAATTGGGAAGCCAAATAAAAGATTGCGGCGACCGCGGAAAATGCATTCCGGACCCTCTTACGGTGCCAAAGACCGGAGATATCCCTGTTTGGAAAGCTCCAGCCCAAAAACTGAACACCCTCGTATCAATCGGCGACACTGCAAATTTGCCAAAGGCCTGTATTCGCCTTGTGAAATCACCGGAAAACTCAAACGGCAATTTTAATTCACAATGGTGTTTTGGAGACGGTCTCAATAGTATTTCTAATCCTTCTTCCGGTGATTACCCGTCAATGGGAACAAACAAACAATACAATTTTATCAAAGCCGCAAATGACTGTTATGCCAAATTGAAGCAGAGCGACTCAAAGAATATTCTGTATCCGGAAGATGAACCCGATGTGAACAAAAAATTCCTGCCTTTAAAGGTGAACCCTAGTGATGCCGGCAGATCAGGTTATTTTGACGGAAACTTTATATTCTATTTCTCAGAAAACTCGAGCAAAAAAATGGATTTTCCGCCCACCACAAACAACGCAAAGGTATTTGTTTATTTTGAAAATGGTTATGATGGCAATATTCCTTGGACAAATTCATGTGTTGACGGATACTGCAAACGCAATTACTTTATATTCAGCGAAGACGACATCAAAGGTTCAAGCGGAAGCGGAACTTTGAACGGTGCGCTTTTCCTTGCGAACGGGGCAAGTCTTACGGCTAATGCAGGTGTGCCGGACTTGACAATAGAATTCAATAAAGATCTTTACCAAGCCTTGGTGGATATGGGCATTGTTACGGGACCGAGCAGTTCTCCTCCCCTAACAGGAGGATCGGATTATCGCACTGTGGATGTTTATCATGTTCCGTCCACATCGCATTTAAAAGTAAAGCTGGAGAGCCAGTACGCAAACGAAGAAGCCATAAGCAACGGCATAAATGCAGAGCCTTCTATTATGGTACTGCCAAGGGTAATTTATTTAAAACCGGACCAAATAACCGACTTCACCGGCAACCCTGAAAAGTATTACAGGGTGCTTTACATGAACGGTGCAACAAAGCCTCCCTCGGAGAATTCGGTTACTAGCTGCGGTGCTCTTTCCGCGGGGGTGTTATCCACATGTTTGTTGACAAGCAGTTCATGCCCAAACAATGCTCGGTGCCAAAATCATCCGTTCTACGTGGTAGTGACCAACACCGCACTCTTTAGCGGCGGTGGCGGTGAAGGTGGAACTGAACCTTATCTCCCAAGTGTTACGCTTACTTGTGCCGGCATAGCGGGTGTAGGCGAGGTGGCAGAGGGCACAAGTATATCCGCACCTACTTTGACTTGTAGCAACGGTGAGACTCCGACCGAAATATCATGGCGCTCAGACGCTGGCCCCTTTATTTCTTCTTGGTGGGGAACCGACATCCCGGCCGGAACATTCAACAATATTCAAGCAACTGCAAAATGTGGAACGGGAACTGCTGCTGTTACCTCAAACAGTTGCGGTAATTTGAAGGTAACCTCCACTATTTTGCCGATGCTGACGTGCAGTATCAACTCCCCCAGCACCAGAAAAGCCGGTTCTAATATTACGGCCGCCACTACTTTAACTTGTAGCAATAATGGAACAACTCCTGCAACTCAAATCAGCAACCTGCGATATTCCTATGTCAAAGGCAGCATGAACAGTCTTCTGGAAGCGGGAAATTATGAAAATGTCACTGTAACAGCGGATTGCAGTTTTGGTACCGGCACTTTAATCACAGATTTGACTGCGACATGCGGAACATTGAATGTGGTGGAATTGACTTGCGACAGAAAGGAGTTGTATGCGAAAGCGGGGGGAACTATTTCTGAAGGAGACAAGCCCACTTTGAGTTGTGTGCCCGATAACGCTTATAAAAACAATGAGAGCTTCACTTCGGGTACTCCGAATTGGACGGTTCCGAGTAGTGCAAATGCAGGTACGCAATATAACATAACAGGAAATGCGAGTTGCGACGATCTAAGTTTGACAGCTGATTGCGGAAAGGTGACCGTGGCGGGAATAACGTGCAGCGGACTTCCGAGCAGTATTCAGATAGGCGGCAGTATTCCTGCACCTACTTTAACTTGCAATAACGGTAGTGATGCAACTAATAAATATTATAAAATAAATGATGGTGCATCTTTAAATACTTGGTCACTATCGACAAGTGAATCCAATATATATAATATAGAAGGAAAAGCAGATTGTGGCAATTCGACCTATTTGGGAGAAATACCATTTACTTGCCCTACCGTAACTGTTGTGACTGAAAATGAATGTGGATATAATCCGAGTTTGTGCAATGGCATGCCGTTTTCAGCAGTGGAAATTGGGGGCAACCACAACACTTCAGGTTGGACATCAACACAACAACGTTGCTTCTTTGCAACAAACATTACGGAGATAGGAAACAATACTGCGGGTCAGGTGATAAAGGTTAACGGTCAGGTATTGCCGGCAAAGGCCGGAGGGAGCAACCCGGAAGGTAGGTGCGGGACATGGACTGCAACAGATCCCGATTGGAAAAGAAACAATCAACTTCCGTGTGCGAGAGCTATTGAGAATATTCCAAAGATAGATAACGGTTATTATATTTACATTCCAGCGGGCCATTACGGCCAGAGTTTCAATGTAACAGGAGGTACTCTCAATACGATTTGTAGCGGTAATTTGACAGAGTGCACAGTTGGAACGGCAACATCAATAGGAAATAATGAATCTGGCAATGGCAGGACAGTAAACGTTGGTTCCTGCTTAAAAGCACCATCATGTAATGGTAACTTTAAGCTTGGGAATTGGAACGATCAAATTAAAGTTAAATTGTCTGGCGCATGTACAAATGCGAGCTATACGCTTGCCCCCGGACAAGACGCAGCAGGCTGGAAAACTCCTTGCTCCAGTGTGAACGGCGAGGTGGTTATAGAGGTTATAGAAGGCTCAACATCCTCTTTCAAAGTGGATTGCGAGGTGCCTACTGCTACATGTGATGCATCAACGGCAACATCAATAGGAAATAA
>LIUH01000039.1:7304-7566 GCA_001462225.1 Fibrobacteria bacterium GUT31
GGGGGGGGGGGGGGGTAGCATTACTATTTCAACTGACGAATCTCCTATTTCAGAAGGAACTTATACCGTAGCTAACACTACTACATGCCAAGGAGCTTGCAATAATGGCAGCTGCACTACCACAGGAATTGGAGGAAGTTGTGGTGCTTATCCGAGTTCATATTGTAGTGAACTCGAATTTACTGCAGGGAATCTGATAACTATTTCTGGTGGTAGTTTGAATATATACTATTGTTGGTAAATCAACAAACGCCCCCGCAAG
>LIUH01000039.1:7702-39497 GCA_001462225.1 Fibrobacteria bacterium GUT31
TCAACAAACGCCCCCGCAAGGGGGCACCCGCCATGCCTTGGCATTAAAACGCCAAAGCATTTATTTCATCTACTTTCAAGTCTTTCCAAAAGCTCTTCGCCGCTCAAACCGCTCTTAACCAATTCTTTAACACGGTTCAACAACCTCGTTTCGCCTCTCGTTTCACCTTCCTCATCAGCGTAAGCCAAGGCAGCGGCATAATCGCTGATAAACTTCTTTTGGCGCTCGTATTGCATAAGTTCCTCCGAACTTAATTTAGAAATTTTTGCCGACTCAAATATATCTTCCAATGCCTTATCTTTGCAACCGCTAGGCATCTCCGATAATGTATTTATATTCTTGAACAAGAAAACAAGCTGCTCAAAGGCATCCTGGCAATCTTCCCAATTCTCTCTAACAAACCTAGGGAGCGTAATATAAACCATGTGCATCATATCATAGCGAACCTCAGGGTGAAGGTCATTAGATACAGACAAATATTGTATCAGCTCATCGCAGCCTTTCCCAAAATCAACCTCAAAGTCAAGAAAACTAAGTGTATATACAACCGGAATGTTGTAGTCGTAAGGCACTTTCTTTCCCTCTAACTTCATCTTGCCTTTCTTCACAAGGTTGCTCACAGCCCTGCAAAGGCAAAAGAAAGTCCTTTTGATGAAATGCTTCTGCGGCCAGACCTGCATCTCAACAATGAACCTTGTGCCATCGGCGCTTTTGCATTGCATATCAAACACAGTGAACCTGCCGTCTTCGCTTTCAGGCGGTTCAACGGTTTGGATAATAGTCACATCTACAATAGGTTCTTTCAGAACCTCTTTCAAGCAAGTATTCAGCAAAAAGAGCAGCGAACCTTTATTTTGCTCCTTTGTGAACGCTATTTTAAATATAGTGTCATATGTTATCTTCCCAAACACTTCTTTTGGCATAAAAACCTCCGTTTTTGTTTTTCTATTTACTTAGACGAAGGAAACGGGAAAAAAAAATACGGAAAAGTGAATTTAGCAAACAACTGTTGACGAATTTTATGTTTTTTTTTGCAACGTGCCCCCGCAAGGGGCTTTATGCTTTGGCATTAAAACGCCAGAGCATTTATTTCATCTCTCGTCAAGTCGTTTCAAAAGTTCTTCGTGACTCAGACCTTGCTTCAAAAGCTCCTTAAAGTAGGAGTTTTGTTTTTTAACACCTTTCTTAACGCCTTCCTCATCAGCATAAGCCAAAGCAGCGGCATAATCGCTAATAACCTTCTTTTGACGCTCGTAGTCCATAAGTTCCTCTGCGCTTAAATCAAAAAGGTTGCCCTTTTAAATCATAATGCCTTAATCTCATGGTGAGAAAGCCCAGTATAAAGCATAATTTTGTCCATTGCTTCGCCGTTGGTCTTCATTGCCTTAGCAACTTCCCCCTTGCCTTCACCCTTAGCATAAGCCAAAGCGGCGGCGTAATCGCTAATAACCTTCTTCTGACGCTCGTAGTCCATAAGTTCCTCTGGGCTTAATTTAGAAATTTTCGCTGACTTCAATATAGCCTCCAATGCCTTGTCCTTGCAACCTGCTGGCATCTTATGCAATGTGTTTATATTCTTGAAGAGGAAAATAAGCTGCTCAAAGGCATCTTTGCAATCTGCCCACTTTTTTTCAAACCGAGGAAGCATAACATAAACCATATGCATAATATTATATCGAACCTCAGGGTGAAGGTCGTTATGCACGGACAAGTACTGGATTAGCTCACCGCAGCCTTCGCCAAAATCAACTTCAAAGTTAAGAAAGCTAAGTGTATAAATCACCGGAATATTGTAATCGTAAGGCACTTCTTTGCTATCCACTTTCATCTTGCCCTTCTCCACAAGATTGCTAACAGCCCGGCAAAGGCAAAAGAAAGTCCTCTTGATGAAATACTTCTGCGACCAAACCTGCATTTCCACAATAAACCTAGTGCCATCGGCGCTTTTGCATTGCATATCAAACACAGCGAACCTGCCGTCCACGTTTTCAGGGGATTCAACAGTTTGGATAATGGTCACATCTATAATAGGTTCTTTCAGAACCTCTTTCAAGCAAGAGTTCAGCAAAAAGAGCAACGAGCTTTTCTTTGACTCCTTTGTGAACGCTATTTTGAATATAGTGTCATAGGTTATCTTCCCAAACACTTCTTTTGGCATAAAAACCTCCGTTTTTGTTTTTCTATTTACTTAGACGAAGGAAACGGGAAAAAAAATTTAAGTTTGTGCATTTTGCAAACAACTGTTGACGGATTTTGTGTTTTTTTTGCGACGTGCCCCCGTGAGGGGGCTTTATGCTTTGGCATTAAAACGCCAGAGCATTTATTTTATCTCTCGTCAAGTCGTCTCAAAAGTTCTTCGTGACTCAGGCCTTGCTTTAAAAGCTCCCTAAAATAGGAGCGTTCTTGCTCAACTCTCTCATCGCCAATAGCAATGCCCTTTTCCACGCCAATTTCAATGCCCTCTTCTACGCCCTCTTCCCTGGCAAACTCCTTTATTGCATACTCATCCCATCTGCGCATACGACTAGCCTCATAATCTAAAACCTCTTCAGGGGTAAAATTAGCAATTTCCGCTATCTCAAATAGCCTATCAAACAACTTTCCCGAAAACTGCTCAGGCTTGCCATCCAGCTCATGTGCATGACGCAACGAATACAATAGCTTCTCACTGAAGCTCTCGCATTCGCTCAAACTCTTCTTGAACTCGGTCAAGCGAACAAAAATCAGATTCTCGTAATCATACCTGATTCGGGGATATTTCTCGTTGGAAGGGGAAATATACTGTACAACATCATCGTTGCCTTCGCCAAAATCAATATCATAGTCAAGGAAGTTGAGCGAATACACATTCGGGAAATTGAAATTCCAATCCCCACCCTTTTGGCCACTGTCCGAAATAGCCATGCTTGAATAGTAAACCGACCTTTTAATGAAATACCTTTGCCTCCCGGTTTGCATCTCAACAATAAAACGGTTTCCCATTGAATCCCGGCATCGTATGTCAAGGACTGCATCCCTGTTGAACCTGGTCTGCCCTTGGATGTAGGGGTTCTGGATAACGACCTCCGTTATCGGGTGTGAGAGTTTCTTCTCAAGAAAAGCGTTGAGCATAGCGATGAGAAGTTCTTCCTCGCCTTCGGTAGCGAATGCTTTTTTGAAAGGGAAATCCAGCGTAAGCTGGGCGTATTTGCCTTGCGGCCCTAGTTCCAGATTTTTTTCCATGCCTATTAGACGGAAAATAGAGGAAAAAAAATACGACTTTCTGCATTTCGCAAACAACTGTTGACGGATTTGTGTATTTTTCTACTCCCTACTCCCCACTAGCCACTCCTCAAACATTAAGTTCTCACCCCCCGCAAGGGGGCTTTATGCTTTGGCATTAAAACGCCAGAGCATTTATTTCATCTACTTTCAAGTCGTTTCAAAAGTTCTTCGGTGCTCAAACCGCTCTTAACCAATTCTTTAACACGGTTCAACAACCTCTTTTCACCTCTCTTCTCGCCTTCCTCATCAGCATAAGCCAAAGCAGCGGCATAATCGCTAATAACCTTCTTTTGGCGCTCGTATTCCATAAGTTCCTCTTGGCTTAGTCATCCATATCAAGCCTTTCCAAAAGCTCTTCGGTGTTAATGCCTTGCCTCAAAAGTTTCTTTATGTCAGAACGTTCTTGCTTAACACCTTTCTTAACGCCTCTCGTTTCACCTTCCTCACCAGCATATGCCAAGGCAGCAGCATAATCGCTGATAAACTTCTTTTGGCGTTCGTAGTCCATAAGATTCCTATAGCCTCTCAATTTCTGCTACTGATAAACCTGTAATTTCAGCTATCAAGTTGGCGTGCAAACCTTTAGCCTTCATTTTATGGGCTGTTTGCGCTAGAGTTTCCTGACGAACTCCTTCTTTGCCCGCCTCGCCTATGGCTATGCCTCTCTTCTCTCCTTCCTCATCGGCATAAGCCAAAGCGGCGGCGTAATCGCTAATAACCTTCTTCTGACGCTCGTAGTCCATAAGTTCCTCTGCGCTTAATTTAGAAATTTTCGCTGACTTCAATATAGCCTCCAATGCCTTGTCCTTGCAACCTGCTGGCATCTTATGCAATGTGTTTATATTCTTGAAGAGGAAAATAAGCTGCTCAAAAGCATCTTTGCAATCTGCCCACTTTTTTTCAAACCTAGGAAGCATAACATAAACCATATGCATAATATTATATCGAACCTCAGGGTGAAGATCGTTATGCACGGACAAGTACTGGATTAGCTCACCGCAGCCTTCGCCAAAATCAACTTCAAAATTAAGAAAGCTCAATGTATAAATCACCGGAATATTGTAATCGTAAGGCACTTCTTTGCTATCCACTTTCATCTTGCCCTTCTCCACAAGGTTGCTAACAGCCCGGCAAAGGCAAAAGAAAGTCCTCTTGATGAAATACTTCTGCGGCCAAACTTGCATCTCAACAATGAACCTCGTGCCATCGGCACTTTTGCATTGCATGTCAAACACAGCGAACCTGCCGTCCACGTTTTCACTAGATTCAACAGTTTGGATAATGGTCACATCTATAATAGGTTCTTTCAGAACCTCTTTCAGGCAAGAGTTCAACAAAAAGAGCAGCGAACTTTTCTTTGACTCCTTTGTGAACGCTATTTTGAATATAGTGTCATATGTTATCTTCCCAAACACTTCTTTCGGCATAAAAACCTCCGTTTTTGTTTTACTATTACTTAGACGGAGTTCAGAGGAAAAATAATTTAAGAAAGTGCATTTTGCAAACAACTGTTGACGGATTCCCCACTAGCCACTCCCCAAACATTAAATTCTCGTCCCCCCGCAAGGGGCTTTATTCATTCAAAAATAACCTTATCTTTTATCCTTTAGAATCTTATGGCGAATTCTTATCTCAGAATTTTCACTGTTTTTGGTTACGCCCGAACTTCAGGAACGCCTGAACGCACAGAATCAATGCCGCACTGCCAAATACCGTCCCGGCTACATTCTGCCCCAAGAAAATCAAAAGCGCCGCCAATCCTATAAAAAGAGTCGCTATCAGAAAAGCAAGCCAAAGGGAAGTTTTTATTATACCATGTTCGCCTTTTGCAAGGTTAAGCCGCTCTTATACTCCCAACTTTTGCTTGGCTGCTCGAAATGCCTTATTAAAATCTCTTGCAAAATTATCTCTATCTTTGCGCCAGTTTTCTATATCGCTTTCAATGCCTCTGTAATGGAATTTTTCCATTTTAGGGCTTTTATAGTACCGCATATCTACATCTGTTATATCTTCGTAAATATCCGCCAACAGAGGGCTATTTCGCAACTCAAAAACCCTATCAAGAATACCCGGCATATTTTTCAACGCTTCTATTATCTTTCTCATACCAAACCTGATTTTTAAAACTTCTAAGCAATAATATAGAAAAATTCACTGTTGTCCCACATGATCGCTAATAACCTTCTTCTGGCGTTCGTAGTCCATAAGTTCCTCTGTGCTTAATTTAGAAATTTTTGCTGACTTCAATATAGCCTCCAATGCCTTGTCCTTACAACCTGCCGGCATCTTATGCAAGGTGTTTATATTCTTGAAGAGGAAAATAAGCTGCTCAAAGGCATCTTGACAATCGTTCCAAGTCTCTCTAACAAACCTAGGGAGCGTAATATAAACCATGTGCATCATATCATAGCGAACCTCAGGATGAAGGTCATTGGATACAGACAAATATTGTATCAGCTCATCGCAGCCTTTCCCAAAATCAACCTCAAAGTCAAGAAAACTAAGTGTATATACAACCGGAATGTTGTAGTCGTAAGGCACTTTCTTTCCCTCTAACTTCATCTTGCCCTTCTCCACAAGGTTGCTAACAGCCCGGCAAAGGCAAAAGAAAGTCCTTTTGATGAAATGCTTCTGCGGCCAAACCCTATACCCTATACCCAAGTGAGTTAATCAGCGTTTACTATAGTGTCATAAGTTATCTTCCCAAACACTTCTTTCGGCATAAAAACCTCCGTTTTTGTTTTACTATTACTTAGACGGAGTTCAGAGGAAAAATAATTTAAGAAAGTGCATTTTGCAAACAACTGTTGACGGATTTGGTGTTTATTGCCCGGGAATACTCACTTCCCCCTTTTAGGATTATAATTATTACTCGCAATCATGGCTAAGGCTACGCAGAACATAACAACTCCGCCTACTATAACCTGCTGCTTGTAGTTGTATTCATGCACATTGTGCTTTGGGTTATCTTCAAATCTTTGCTGCGGAGTTAAATTATCGCTATAGGAATCTTCAACTGCCAACGAATCTGCGGAAGTCGCTTGCACGGATTCCTGCAACATCGCCTGTGCCTCGGAATAAGGCCCTTCGTCAACTTGCTGTGCAAAAAGCGGAACCGCTAACAGAAGAAAAGCTAAAAAACAACATGTTATTTTACGCATGATTTCGCCACCACAGTAGTTTGAATTCCGCCTCTTGAATTGAAAATTCCTGTGATTTTCATATATTGAGGATCGACCGCTTTAACACAATCGTTTAAAACCTTGTTCACAACATGCTCGTGGAAAATTCCCAGGTTGCGGTAAAAAAGCAAATATTCTTTTAAGCTCTTTAACTCAAGGCAAAATTTTACAGGGCGGTATTCTATAACAAGAGTTGCAAAATCCGGCAAGCCGGTTTTGGGGCAAACACATGTAAACTCCGGAACTTCAATTCGCAAATCGGTATAGGAATTCGGATACATGAATTCCCATTTATCTATCGCAGGCGTTTTTAGCACCGGAATGTGATTCTGCTTGTCTTCGTAAGAAGATTTTGTTTTCATAATTTCTCCAATATTTTTTCCAAACTGCCAACTCCCTGTTCGCCGCTTGCCAGTATTTTGTACTCCCAAACCCCATCCCTTGATTTTTCTCCGTCCGCAAAAATAACGCATTTCGCTCCGGCAGCATTTGCTTGTTCCAATTGCTTTCCAAACTTCACGGGATTTAAAGAATGCGAACACGAAATTCCCTTTTTGCGAAACTCCGTTGCTGTTTTAAACAAAACTCTCATATCACCGCTAAAAGATGCCACGAACAACGGCAAATTGTCTCTTTTTTGCGAAAGAAGATTTTTTTCTGCCAGCAAGTTGGCAAGCACAACATCACCCATCCCAAAACCAACGCATGGAACTTTTTGACCGCCCAAAGTTTCCGTTAAATTATCGTAACGACCGCCACCCGCTATAGCCCTCATATTTTTTGCTTTGTCGAAAACTTCAAATACAATGCCAGTGTAATAGGCAAGGCCGCGCACAATAGATAAATCCAGCTTTACGCAATTTTCAAAACCCGAAATTTTTAAAAGATCAAATAAAGTTTCAAGCTCAGATACATCACCGAATTTTTTCAATTCTTCAATACTAGAGCAACTCATAAAATCGTTTAGGTTTTTTATCTCCTCTTCGCTTAAACCTGCGTTTAGCAATTCTTTTTCAAAGTCTTCGGCGGGCATTTTCAAGCGTTTGTCTAAAATCGGGTAAATGTGGCTGGGGAATGCGGCGAGCAAGCGGCGGCTGGAAACTCCTATCGCAAAGTCGTTTTCATTTAAACCGAAATCAAAAAGCATACTCGCTATTGCGGAAATCAAATCCGCCTCTGCACTGATGCTCTCCGTTCCTATTATATCCAAATTGAGTTGAAAAAATTCACGAAGCCTCCCTTTTTGCGACCGCTCATAGCGGAACAAACGGGGAATTGAAAACCACTTGAAAGGTTTTTTTAATTCGTTCCCTTTTTGTATTGCCATTCTTGCAAGGGTAGGGGTCATCTCGGGCCGCAAGGCCAAATTTCTGCCGCCTTTGTCCGTGAAATTGTAAAGCTGCGCAACTATTTCTTCGCCGCTTTTACCGGTGTAAAGTTCCAAATGTTCAAAAGCAGGCCCCTCATACTCCTCATAACCGAATTTTAAAGCGGACTGCCGCCAAATTGAAAAAATATGATTTTGCACCCTCATATCAGCGGGATAAAAATCTCTGGTTCCTTTAGGAAGCTGAGGAGTTTGGATTTTCATTAAGAGTAATATAGTAAACTATGATGTACTCTCGCGTCAAATCGCCGGGGCATTTTTCTAAATTACCTCTTCAATGCTCATATCCCTTTACGATACCACACTCAGAGACGGCAACCAAGCCAGAGGCATAAACTTTTCTCTGAACGACAAAATCAGAATAGCGCATTTATTAAACGATTTCGGAGCGGACTATATTGAAGGAGGCTGGCCCAATAAAGGCAACCCCACCGATGAGGAATTTTTCAAGGCTATTTGCTCGGAGAAAATTTCAAATTCAAAAATAGCGGCGTTTGGCAGCACCAGAAAGCCCAAAATCAAGGCGGAGCAAGACCAGATATTGCAAAATCTGGTTAAGAGCGAGGCTCCTGTAAAAACCATATTCGGGAAGTCTTGGGATATACACGTGACAGAGGTTATTCATACCGAGTTGGAAGAGAATTTGGATATGATAAGTTCATCTTTGGAATTTTTAAAAAAACACTCCGAGGAAGTTATTTACGATGCCGAGCATTTTTTTGACGGTTATAAGGCGAATCCGGAGTATGCAATAAAAGCCATAAAGAGAGCGGAACTCGGTGGGGCAGAGTGCATTGTTTTGTGCGATACAAACGGTGGAACCATGCCTTGGGAAATTGAAAAAATTGTTGGCGATGTTTTTAAAAGCGTTAATTGCAAAATCGGAATACATTGCCACAATGATACGGGTTTGGCTGTTGCAAATTCGCTCAGTGCGGTGAAGGTTGGTGCGGTTCAAGTGCAGGGTGTTATAAACGGTTATGGCGAGCGGTGCGGGAATGCAAATTTAATCACCATTGCCGCAGACCTCTGTTTGAAAATGGGTTATGAACTGAAATGCAAAAATAATTTGCCGCGCCTCCGATATTTTAGCCTTGCCGTTGACGAGGTGGCAAATGTGCAAAGCGATATTCGTGCGCCTTTTATCGGAGAGACCGCTTTTGCGCATAAGGGCGGGGCGCATATAGACGGCGTGTTGAAAATATCAAAGAGTTTTGAGCATATAGAACCGGAGCTTGTTGGCAATTCCAGAGAATTTATAACCAGCGACCAAGCGGGCGGAGCCTTGATTGCGGAAAAACTTTCAAAAATTTTACCCGGCATTGATAAAAAATCCAAGGTAGCGGCGGAGCTTTTGGAATGCGTTAAGCAAAAGGAAAATCAGGGTTTTGCCTTTGATACCGCCGAGGGCAGTTTTGAAATGCTCGCTCGCCGCCATCTGGGGCTTTATCAGGATAAGTTCAAAACGCTGGGCTACCGAGTTATAGAAGAAATGGGCGAAGACGAAGTTCATGTTTCGGAGGCTTCCGTTAAATTGCAGATTGATGAAAAAATTATCCATGAGGTTTGCGAAGGCGATGGTCCTGTGAACGCTTTGGATTTGGCACTCCGCAAAGCCCTGGTAGAGCATTTTCCATGTATTGAATCCGTTAAACTGGACGATTACAAGGTTCGTGTTTTAGGCAGCAAGGTAGGGACGGATGCCTCTGTGCGGGTGTGGATAACCTTTGGCGATAGCAAGGAGACTTGGCATACCGCAGGGGTTAGCACCAATATTATAGAGGCATCCTGGCTTGCCTTGCTTGATGGTATTCATTATAAAATTATGAGGGATGAATGATGCGTTTTTTATTTGCCGCTATTTTTGTTTTTTTGGCTGCCTGCGCAGCTCCTGTGCCTCCACAAACAGAAGCCGCTTTGCCGCAATCATACAAAGACATTGTTTTTCCGGAGTTTCAATATACCCCCCCTTATCCGGGCGATTACCGCATACCCATAACCGATAGCATAACCCTTTACGCCGTTAGGGACACAACAATTCCTTTGATAAACCTAAATTTTTATTTCAGGGAGAATGCCGTTCCGCAAAACAGGGAAGAGGTTGCTTCGCTGCAAATATTGTCTTCGCTGTATTCGAAAGGGGGAACCGAAACTCTTAGCCCTGCGCAGGTGGATGACTCTTTGGAATTTTTGTCTGCGGATATAAGTGCAAGCATAGGATCGAATAAGAGTATAATACATTTGAATTGCCTGTCCCGTGATTTTGACAAGGTTTTGCCCTTGCTTTTTGAACTTTTCAACAAGGCGTCCTTAGATTCCAGCCGTATGGAATTGCAAAAGAGTTCCGCTATCAAAGCATATATGCACCGCTACGATCATCCGCATTCGCAGATGCTTGCCCTTTCCGCGAAGGTTTCATACAAAGACAATCCCAGATTATGGATAGCGGACAGCGCAGCTCTTGCAAATGTTAAAAGGGCGGATTTGCAAGCCATCAAGGATGAATTTTTTGTGCCGAGCAGGGTTATAATTGCCGCAGCCGGGGATTTTGATTTGGATTCATTGAAAAAGACCTTAACCGATTTGTTTGCAAACTGGAAAAAGGGAAAGCCTACCCGTCGGCAGTTTTCAACGCTTGAGTTTAACGAGCATACCGGAATTTTTGTGAGTGAAAAGGATATAAGCCAAGCGAACATAGTAATGGTAGCTCCATTTGTTAAGCGTCCGCACCCGGATTATTATCAAACTGCCGTTGCAAGCTATATTTTGGGCGGCAGTTCTTTTTCTTCAAGGCTAACAAACACAGTTCGCACGCAAAACGGGCTTGCGTATTCCATTTACAGTTTTGTAAAATCCGACTACGATGATATAGGTCGTGTCGGGATTTCTTTGCAAACAAAGTTGGAGTCTGCGAAAAATGCATTGCAGTTGATAAGGGAAGAATGCCTTAAATTGATCACGGAAGGATCGACTGCGGAGGAGCTTGAATTCGCAAAGAAGTCCCTTATAGAATCCATGCCGGGCATGTTTGAAAACGCAAAAGAAACAGCAAACAGATTTGCTTTATCCGAATTTGACGGTCAAAGTTTAGACCATTACAAGGAATACCCCGAAAAAATCAGGGCTATTACGCTGGAGCAAGTAAGGGCGATGACGGCAAAGTATTTCAACCCCGATTCCTTTAAAATCAGCGTTGTGGGAGCAAATGATAAAATGCTTTTAGAGAACGTAAAGGTAGTGCCGGTGGGGGAGTTGGAGTTTTAGCCTATATGAAAAAAATTGTACTTTTATCGCTTTTAATTTTTACATCTGTTGCATTTGCTCAGAAAAATATCAATAATAAGTTGAGTGATATTAAAGGTACGTTCAAAGATACTCGTGATAAAAAGCAATATAAAACCATAAAATTAGGCGGACGTGTATGGATGGCGGAGGATTTAAATTACAAAGGCAAACTTTATAATTTTGAAAATGTAAAAAATGCTTGCCCGGCAGGTTGGCGTTTGCCGAGCAACAGCGCGTGGGAAGATTTAAAGAAAGAGATAAGTGCCGCCGATGCAAAACTTAAATCGCAAATTGGGTGGACTACGCAGGGCAAATGGTGGGCTGCCACTAGCAGCGGTCCGGATACAACCGTTTACTATGTAGTTATAAATTCCGGTTTTGGGGGTATAAATAGACTGGATAATGTTAAATCCGCTAATTTCTCCGTCCGTTGCATTCAGAATATTAAAGCTAAACCCAGCGAGACGAAAAATGATATAAACCGGTACAAAACGGTTAAAATAGGCTCTCAATTGTGGATGGCAGAGAATTTGAACTATAAAACAGGAAAATCCTGGTGCTTTGAAAACGATGATTATAATTGCGATATGTACGGACGTTTATACGACTGGAATACTGCGGTTAAAGCATGCCCCAGCGGTTGGCATTTGCCTACGCATCGCGAGTGGAACGAATTAACGCAAAACGCAGATGATGTTAATTCAACAACCGGATTTTCTGCAATGCTCGGCGGAAGTCTCAGCGGCGAGTTTAGCCGTGTTGTGTCCGTAAACGAATATAAATTTCTGAATAAGGAAAAGTCCGGCAATTGGTGGAGTGGCACAGAGTATGGCAATAATGATGCGCATAGCCGGCATATTAAAACAGGCGAAAAAGATGTGAATGAAGGGGTTTCGAATAAGTCTATAGGCTATTCGGTTCGTTGCGTTCAAAATATCCGAACTAAAGCCGGTAAAACGAATGATATAAAACAATATAAAACGGTTAAAATAGGTAATCAGGTTTGGATGGCGGAGAATTTGAACTATAAAACCGGAAAATCTTGGTGCTTTGAAGGCGATGATTTTTATTGTAACAAATACGGGCGTTTATATGATTGGAACACAGCAAAAAAAGCATGCCCGGCTGGTTGGCATTTACCCAGCGACAATGAGTGGAACGAATTGGAAAAAGCCGCAGGCAAAAATATTGCGGATACACTTTCCGCTTTGCAAGGCGGTTGGCGCGACAACAGCGGCGAGAAAACAGGGCTTTGGCATAACCTCGGTGAAAACGGCATTTGGTGGTCGGCTACATTATTTGAGGCTACCGATGCTGCTCAGGTTCGGAGTTTGTCATCTTCCGGAAATATAAGCAGCACTTTGAGGAATAAGTCCGATGGTATCTCGGTTCGTTGCATTCAAGACCCGCCGATTAAAAAAATCAGCAAAATATTCACAGATGTTCGCGATAATAAACAATACAATGTAATTAAAGCGGGCAAAGTGATGTGGCTAAAAAATAATTTGGATTATGCTGCAAAGGGCAGTATATGCTACGATAATAAACCGGAAAATTGCGATAAATACGGGCGCCTTTATGATTGGTATCTGGCTCAAACAGTATGTCCGGCAGGTTGGCGTTTGTCCAGCCATGACGATTGGGTGGATTTGGTGGAGAATACCGGCGGCAATGTTTCCGGCAAAAAACTCAAATCAAAAGAACAGTGGAACGGAACGGACAATTATGGTTTTTCGGCATTACCGGGCGGTTTCACCAAATCTCAAGGTTTCGCGGAACAAGGCGAAAGGGGATATTGGTGGACTAGTGATACCTACGGTCCTTCCGGCAAGCATAACTACATGAGTTCCGCCAGAGACGATGTAGTTCATTCCGAAGCTACTAAGTCTGTGGGATACTCAGTTCGTTGCGTGATGGATTGCGGATTTTTTAACTGTGTTGTGAAATAGCTACCTGTTCACAACGAACTTTTTTGACACCCCATTGATTTTTACAATGTAAATTCCGTTTTTGAGTTCCGCAAAGCTGCCCGCGAAAATCCTTTTTCCGCCTGCATTGTAAATTTTAGCCTTTGAAAAATCAATGGCGCTTATGTCCAACTTGGGTTCGTTTGGCTTGATGGGGGTTGCGCCGCCGATGCTTGATTTCGCTACCTGCGATGTCGTTATTTCCGAAACCGGAGCATTCGCTTCGTTAACCCATTTGGTCGCGCTCCACACGCTGCCCATATCATCGAAATTGTAGAACTCGGTGTTGTCGGCTTTCACGTTGTCAATGTATATCGTACCGGTGTAGGTAGAAGTCGGTTGGAATTGCAGGAGGAAAGCCTTGACTTGGCTTGCATTGAATGAGCCGCTTTCGGGTATGAAGCCGTTGGATATTGGGATGGTGACGGTGAACCATTCCCCTGTCGGCTTGGTTGACAGGTCAACCGCATAATCAGTCGCCGGACTCCATGTCCAGTTATTGCCTACCTTTACCACCGGCAAAATCTTCATATTTGTGCCGCTTCCCGGGGCTATGTACACATCGAAAGTCAGGTTGGTCTTTCCGGAAAGGGCCAAATCCCCCTCCTTGCCGAGTTCCGCTTTTGGGTCGCCGGCGGGGAGGCCGTTTATGACGACTTTCATGACCTGATCGCCGGTAGGTATCACTATCTCTACGTCTTTTATCTCTATGTCAGCCTTGTGCTTTTCATACAGATTTTCCAAAGCAGACTTCGTGGTCTGATAATTGCCGAACTTCTGAGTGTTGCCTTCTGTCATTGACCAGCTCATCGCACCCGCATAACCGTTGTCGTAGGCGTATTCGTAGGCGTCAATAATAGTTTTGGATGTTTTGTACGGTTCACCTTCATCGCCTCTGTCCGATGTACTCCAACTTTTGGCTGGAAATTCACCTATAAGGATGGGCCTGTCCATACCCCAAAAACTTGCCGGATTGTGGAACGGGGAACCGGAAGATCCTATGTATTCCGGATAGTAATGAGCCATGTAGAAGTCTAAGTACGCATCCGGGTCGTTGGTGCCGGAAGCCGTCTTAAGTTTTGCATCAGAGTAATAAGTTTGCATCTTACCGAATTCGTGAATGCCGGTAGATGCCATCTTGTTCGTGCTGCGGTGTACTTCCGCAGCAATTTTCGCGGTAAACCTCAAAATGTGCGACATCGCTATTTTCCTTGAAGACCACCCACCCGCATCCGAGGACATTCCTTCCGGCTCGTTGAACACCTCCCAACACATGATTGCCGGGTGGTTGCCTACGGCCTCTAACATAGGCCTGAGTGCGTTTTCAATATATGTATCAAGATTTGCCGATACGGTGAGAAATTTTTCGTTGCGTGCTACTTGTGCGGTCGTCTTGTTACCGCCTTCATCATTGAGCAGGTCAAAAGAGAAAAGCGTAAGCGAAACTACAATCCCACGGTCATAGGCGGCGTCAAGAACCTTCTGTATGTTGCTTATGGTCTTAGAGCCGAGACCTGTTACAGCCCCCGTATTCTCGTTAAATTTTGGGCATTTCTGTGCATCGGTGTGCAGCCACCATCTAACAGCATTCCCGCCGGCACTTTTTATTTGATCTAAATAATTCTCAAATGCGCCTATATTGACATCATAATCTCCCACATCATTGGCGAAGCTATGCCAAGCGATATTCATCCCCGAAATAAAAATGGGCTTGTCGTTGATGATAAGCCTATTGCCCTCGGCACGATCCTGCGTGGTTTGCGGAGGAACGGCGGCAAAAGCGGGAATTGAGAAGAGGATTAGCATTAGGAGCAAAAGGGAATGTTTCATACTTATAAATGTAGTAAACGCTGATAAACTCGCTTGGGTATGGGGTATAGGGTTTGGGGTATAGGGAATTTTATCCAAAAAACGCTTAAATTTACTTAAATTCATGCCTTTTTGCATCGTCCATACCCTAAACCCCATACCCCATACCCTTAAATCATCGTTTACTATATATAAAAATTACGGAATGTTCACTCCCAACCCTATATAAAACTGTTTTAAGTCTATTTTTTTGCTTTTGTAAATGTTCGCTGTCCATCTTGTGGTAAAAAGGGGCGAAAATATCAGCGGAAACTTGATTTTGCTTTCGCTTCTGAACTCCAATGGCTTTCCCAGCTCCCAGTTCTCTTTTAACAAAAGCGAATGCGAAACTTGCACATTTTGCGCCTTTTTGTCCCAGCCAATCCGCAAACGCAAAGGATGCTCGGATTTTGCCCACAAACTGTCCGTGCCTTTAATAATAGGCTTAAAACCGGCAGAAATTGCACTTTTGTTTTTATCATGCTCAAAGGCAAGCCTTGCCCCTTTTCTCTTTCGTTCTGCTAAATAGGCAAAATCAAGCGTATTTTCATTCTCTTTTACCACCGCAATTTCCGTCATTTTAAAATTCCAGTCCCAAAGCCGCACCCCTTGCCAAGTTCTGCTCCAAAGCCGTGTTCCATGAGCGTATGGCGCAACCATTCTGAAATTTCCGCCGGCATAAACCCTTTTTTCAAAAAAACTTTTGCTGAACCTCCCGTAAAGCCAAGACGAATCCCGCCCATCTTTGGAAAGCCACTGACCGCCCAAATGCAAATCGCCCGCATTGAACTCCGATAGAACCCCCCTGTTTTTGCTCGTTAAATCGCCCCCTTTTGCATAAAAAATCCCATGCTTGAAGGCTGCAGTCCCCTTTACCCCATTGTTTTCCCTAATCCTCATTTCAGCGGAAAAATCCCAAACACGGCCGCTAACCTTGGCGAACTTATTCTTCAAATTTCCGTTTGTATCTAAATACGCACCTCCGCTCAAATTTGCCTTCCATATTATTTTCTTCTGTTTTTCGGGCTTTTTTGAAACCTTGGCTTCTTCAAAAACGCACTCCGCTTCTTCTGCCGCTTCCCTGCCGACATAAAGCTCCGCCAAGGCGCACCAAAGCTCTTGGTCTTCGCCAAGGGCGTCCAGTTCCGTCATTTGCATATAGTCTATTGAACCATCGCTTTGCCACCAATAGGAAAAACCGTTTACTTGTGCAAAGCAGAAAGAGCCTGCAAGCAGGCCGGCGAAAAAAGGATATATCTTCATATATCCTTAGACGGAAAATAAAGGAAAAAAAATATATAAAAATGAAAAATTTTGCCTAAACTACACTTTAAACTTATCCACTGCCGTTCGCAACTGGTCTGCTGTTTGGGATAGCTCGGTTGCGCTTTGGTTTACGTGATGCGCACCCCGCGAGCTCTCTTTTGCCGCTTGGCTCATGCCAACTACATTATGGCTTACATCAACCGTGCCTCTTGCAGCCTCGCTTGCGTTCCTTGAAACATCGTTTACGCCTTTCGCTACCTCGCTTATGGCACTCGCTACGCGCTTCGCACCCGTGTTTGCTTGCGCTACATTGCTCGCCACTTCATGGCTCGCTTTGGTCTGCTGTTCGGCATGGCTGGCTATAACATCAACGGATTGGCTTATTTTTACGATAATGTCGTTTACATCGTTTATCACCTTGACTGCATTGCCCGTGCCCTCTTGAATGCCTTCTATGCGCCTTGCAATGTCGTCTGCGCTTTTTGCGCTTTGGTTTGCAAGTTCCTTAATCTCTCCGGCAACAACGGCAAAGCCTTTGCCGGCCTCGCCTGCACTCGCCGCTTCTATAGTTGCATTCAATGCGAGCAAGTTGGTTTTATCCGCTATATTTTTAATCACATCGGTAACCTGCCCTATTTCCTTGGCTGCTGCTCCCAATTTGCTCATCGCATCGGTTGCATTGGTCGCTTTTCCGGTGGCCTCGCTTGCAACTCTGCGGACTTCGTTGGTGTTGTCCGCTATCTCGCTGATGCTTGCGCCCATCTCTTCTATTGCGCTGGCTATTGTGTTCATGTTTGCACTCATCTGCTCCGCCGAACTTGCAACATCGTTGGCATTGTGGCTAGCCTGTTCCGCTCCGCTTGCCATAGCGCTTATGTTCATAGACATTTGCTCAATAGTGTTGGCAACAGTATCCGACTTTGTTGCCGCGCCGTTTGCGGAGTTTTCCAATTGAGAAGCCGCAGAAGATAAATTTTTAGAGTTATTGGATAAAACGCTTGAAGAATTGCCTATATCTTTAATGAGTTCAAGCAGCTTATCAATAAATACGTTGAAACGGACGGCCATATTGGCAATTTCATTTTTGCCCTTGGTATCCAACCTAATCGTTAAATCCCCATCACTTACAACATCTATGGCTTTTACCGTTTTTTTGATCTCTCCGCTCATGCGTGTTCCAAACAGCAAAGAAACCAGTATGGCAATCAAAATAAAAACTCCTATAACTACAAAAACACTTAATAGCGAACTGTTATCTAAGGATGTGAGCGACCCTGTTGAAACCAAAAACCAATCGGTGCCTTTAACAGGAGCAGACACAACGAAATTTTCTTTCCCGAATATAATGGAGGCCTTGTTGCCGAATACCTTTTCCTTTGGGAACTCCGTTTTGTCCAAATCCTCAAAAATGTTCCTTTCCAAAACGAGTTTTTGGTTTTCGTGGGTTATATATATGCCGTCTTTATTCACTAGGTAAGAGCTGCCGTCTTCCGTCACTTTGCGGGAATTTATCAGTTTTGTTAAATCGGTCAAAAACATATCAACGCCAAGCACTCCTTTTATTGCATTTTTATCGTCTTTTACGGCTTTTACCATAGTTATGCAAAATTCGCCGGTACTGGCGTCTATATATGGTTCCGTTATATTAACTTTTTCGTGCTTTTCAAGCCCAAGTTTGAACCAGCCTCTTTTAATTTGGTCCCAACCGGTAGTGTCGTTTCTATAGGGGTCCCAGTCTGTGGCTGTTATAAAAAAGCCGCCGCTAAAGCGCGACTTTGTTGTGCCGTAATATATTTCATAAGCGTCGGGATTTTCATCCAGCATCTTTTTAAGAAATTCCTTGCCCTGAGCTTCGTTGAAGAACCCCTCAAAAAGCGTAGCATTTGCGGCTGCATAAGCGGCCAGATCCACGGATTTTGCAAGCTGCGCTTGAACATCGGCGTTTAAATAGTTTATGGTTGTTCCCGCTAGGGTTTCAAGGCTTTGCATATTGGCTTTTTTGGATTCCGTTATGAAAACTACCAGAAAAGCGATGGAAATTGCAAGTACCAAGCCTATTGACAATGCTTGTATGCGAAAAGAAAATGTATGCGTCAATTTCATTAGAATCCCCATAGTTATAGACTTGTAGTCAGTCAAAGGCAAAATATAGAAAAGTTCTTATAGTTTGTCAAGGGGGTTTTTTACCCTCATCGCTTAATCTTTGAGACAACGTACAGAAAACAGGTTATTAAATGTATTGGTCGCCGGATTTTAATATCTTGTAGAAGCCTCTTAATTCTTCTTTTATTTCTTCCTGGACTTCAGGATGGCCTATTGTATCTAAAATTGGGCAATCGTATTCGTCTATTATTATCACGACTTTGCCTTTGATTTCGTGGAGTTTTTTTGAATGTATGCGGTCTTGTCCACATACACGGCAAAGTCATTTATTACATCGGCGAATGTTTGCACACCGTTACATTAAATTCACGCATTATGGGGTAATTTAGAAAAGATAGCTCCATTCTTTATTCGTTGATATTCTTCATTTATGTCATTGTAGGCCTGTATAACCGGCAGTGACTCCTTATGTACTGCTTCTACGATTTCATCGTAATGTTCAATGGATAACGCGACTATTTCCGGATCTATAAGGTCTTGGTTGCTCATATCGCTCAATATTCTGACAATTCTTTCTTTCGGGTATGCGGTTTTATAGCTTCTGGAGCCGCACAAAGCGCTGAAAATATCGGCTATCGCCACAATACGGTCATAAAAAGCAATGTCATGAACTCCAAAATGTTTCGGATAACCGCTTCCGTTCAATTTTTCGTGGTGGTTGACTGCGATACACTTGATATCCGCATCTACATTTCCTTGTAGTATCTTTTCGGTAATGTCCACATGTCCTCTCATGATTTCCATGTCGGCATCGTTCAATTTGTCTGTGCTTTCCAAAATATGGGCGGGAATACCGATTTTTCCGATGTCGTGCAACATAGCCCCGGTTTTGATTTTCTCAATATCATTTTCACTCACGCCCAGCAAACCGGCCATAATGCCGGCTATGCAAGTAGTGGCGACAGTATGAATTACCGTCTGGCTGCTTCTGAAATCTATCGAAGAGATAATCATTTTTATGTACCCGTTTACTTCTTCCTTGCTAAGCGGCGTGTCGCGGAAAACACGGTTAAACGCTTCATCGGTATCAACACCTTCAAAAATATTGTCAAGATTGATGCCGGATGCCAAAAACATATCCACAATATAATCGTAGTATTTTATGTTGCGATTTTTATTGATGTAGTTCTTAAAACCCTCTGCGTTGCCGCCGTGCAGCATAAAAACATCCCCCCGATCACACAGAGATATGAGCTGTGCCAGCAGTTGATGTTCCGGATTTTCAAGATGCTTTAGCTCTTTGCATTCCGCGTGATGAAAAAGAATGACCGAGGCCATTTCCTTTAAGGGCGAGAAATATTTCAGGAACAGATAGCCGTAAATAGAATGCTCCCATACATCAACGGTTTCAAATATCACCATTTTATCAATCTCTTCCGTTTTATATGCGCCAACATCATGAAGCATTCCAAGTATGCAAATATTTTGCATTTTTTTGCTATCATAACTATGCTGCGGTTCCAATACTTTATAGAGCAAGTATGCAACCCGCTTTCCATGATCGACCAATCTTGCATCTATATGGTCAAGCGTTTTTTCCATGATGTCTATGACTTTTTCATTTTTTACCAATCTCATGTTAAACCTCCTTTAAAAGCAAAGCAAAATTCTGTCAAGTCAGCCATAAAGCCCTCTCCCCCCATTTTGTCAATTTAAATATAGAAAAAATTTACTACATTAAAGTCCGAAGTATTATTAGCCTCTGGTGCAACAAATGTCCATTCGAAAAAAATTACTCGCCGGATTCCTCATTGTAACCTTGTTTGGGGTTATCCTTGGCATCACAGGATTCGTATCCGCACGTATGTTCTCTTCTAAAGTGGACGAATTGCGAACCTATACAACCAAGTCGCACAACTTCTCTTCAATCTTGAATGCGCACTATGCATGGCGAAACGGCATGACCGAAACGGTGATGACCGGAGCGAAATTCAACGGCGCCCTAGACCCAACAGCCTGCGCCCTTGGCAAATGGCTGAACAGCGAAGATGCAAAAAGCGTAAGCGACAAAAAGATACTTGACCTGCTATCTGCGACCATTACCCCGCATGACTACATACACAACGGAGCGAGAGACATTATCAAACTTATAGAAGCAGGGGACAAAGACGGTGCTACGGACCACTTCGTAAATAAAATCTTGCCGGAATTCAATAAGGTTGTCGCAAATTTGATTGCGATAGGCGAGCGGTTCAACGAATTGGCCGGCGAGCATGAAAAGGAAGTGGAGGTAATCGCAAACACAACTAAAAACATGATGATAACTTTTATCATCATAGCCTTGGTAGCGAGCATCATCCTTGCATCGTATATATCCCGCACCATATGCAACTCTATCAACAAACTTGTGGTCCTGTTCAAAAAGGCGGAAAACGGCGATGTAACCGCACGTTCGGGTTTGAATCAGAAAGATGAAGTCGGCGTAGTTGCACGTACGGCCGATGATTTTTTTGTTAAATTACAAGGAATACTCAAAGATCTCCATATTCATTCCGGTACCCTTGCGAGTGCATCGGAGGAGCTTTCGACCGTATCGCACCAGCTTGCAACTACCTCCGATGAAACGGTGAGCCAAGCGAATAAAGTTGCCGGTACCACGGAGCAAATGTCGCTTAACATCCACACTATGGCAAGCGCAGCGGAAGAGGCCAGCGTAAATGCCAACGAAGTAGCCAGTGCAGCAGAACAGATGAGCACCAACATGAACACAATTGCAACAGAAGTTAAAGAAATGGACGGGAGTATTTCGCAAATATCGTCAAATGCAAGCGAAGCGCAAAAAATTGCGCTTAATGCCACGCAAAAAGCGAGCGAAGCCACGGATGTAATGAACAAACTCGGCACAGCGGCAAAGGAAATAGGCCATGTGACCGATGTTATCAAGAAAATCGCCGACAAAACCAACCTGCTGGCATTGAATGCTACTATTGAAGCAGCCAGCGCAGGCGAAGCCGGCAAAGGTTTCGCAGTGGTCGCCGGTGAGATTAAGGAACTTGCGAATCAGAGTGCCCAAAGCGCAGACGACATCGCCCGCCGCATAGAAGGCATTCAAGCGGGAACCGGCAACGCTGTTGAGGTTATCACAACGGTATCCGAAATTATACAGAAAATAAACACTTCCGTTGGAGTGATTACCACTAACGTAAGCGAACAGAGCAGGGCTGTGAATGAGATATCTTCCAACGTGGCGCAGGCGAGTTCAGGTGCGAATAGAGTGGCTGCGGCTATCGGAGAGGTAGCCACCGGAGCTAAAGACATGAGCCGTAACGCCGGCGAGGCAGCAGGTGGCGCCCACAATGTAGCTGCCAACGTGGGTTCTATGAGTTCAGCGGCTAAAGAATCGGCACAAAGCGCAAACCAGGTGAGCAAATCATCATCGGATTTATCAAATATGGCAACCAGCTTAAAAAAGATAGTTAACCAATTTAAGGTGTAAACCTAGCCAAGGCAGTATCATTTACTTACCAATCTATACACCTCTGTATAGATTTTTGCGCTTTGGTCATCTTTTAGAGGTCCTGCAAATTCAAGCAGTTCATTTACTCTTTCTTTATCGGTTGCGACATTATTTAAAATATCCTTAAACATTTTTATATAGCTATCCGATACCTCTTTTATAGGAACGCTATGACCGTAATAAAGCCCTTTATATTTGGAAATAACATCGGATTCTTTATAAATGCCTACTATGTCGCCATTAGAGTTAAACAGATAAACATCTGCTTTTAAATTGTAAAATACTCTTGATTCCGGAACACCGAGGATACTTAATACAAGACCTATTATTTCATCAAAAACAAATATATCATACAGAAATATCTTCTCTTCTTTCCTATCATAACCGTGATAAATATAATAATAGCCTGAAAATTCACTGCTGTCTGTAAAAACATTCTTCATAATTTTTTCTGAACTTTCAAATTTTATGTTGCTTTGGTTGTAATATTTCAAAGGCAGTAGCTTCTGTTGTTGATTTTCCGTCGGAAAATCAACGTTATTAATATCAAATTTCGGCCCTGCGCAACCTATAAATAAAATGCTAATTAAGGTCAGGAAAAATTTCATGGGGTAAATATAGTAAGTAAGATTTACTATCTTTCCCTTATGCCAAATAAAATTTTAATAATCGGAGCGGGTGGCGTTGCAAATGTGGTTGCTCAAAAATGCGCACAGAATAGCGAAGTGTTCGGGGAACTTTTAGTAGCGAGCCGCACGGAGAGCAAAGCCAAAGCCATTGCGAGCCGCATAAAAAACATTCCGGTGAGCACGGCAAAAGTTGATGCCGATAAATCCGCAGAGGTTGCCGCTATAATAAAGGATTTTAAACCGAAAATGGTTTTGAATATCGCACTCCCTTATCAAGACTTGGCTATAATGGATGCCTGCCTTGAAACCGGCGTTGATTACTTGGACACTGCGAATTACGAGCCTAAGGATGTGGCTCACTTTGAATACTCCTGGCAGTGGGCATACCACGAAAGGTTTAAAGATGCAGGCATAATGGCACTGCTGGGTTCCGGCTTTGACCCCGGAATGACCAATGTTTACACCGCTTATGCTAAGAAGCACCACTTTGACAAAATGGAAACCCTGGATATTGTGGATTGCAACAACGGAGACCACGGCAAGGCTTTTGCCACAAATTTTAACCCCGAAATAAATATAAGGGAAATCACGCAAAACGGCAGATTTTACGAAAACGGCGAATGGAAGGAAATTCCGCCGCTGTCAATACGCAAAGATATAAGCTACCCGGAAGTCGCAGTGCGCGGCTCTTATGTGCTGTTCCACGAGGAATTGGAATCGCTTGTAAAGCACTTCCCGGAAATCAAACGCGCCCGTTTTTGGATGACCTTTGGCGACGAATACATAAAGCATTTGACCGTTCTTAAAAATGTAGGGATGACCCGCATTGACCCGGTGAAATTTAAAGGTGTGGACATTATCCCGCTTGAATTTTTGAAGGCATTGCTCCCCGAACCCTCAACCCTTGGCGAAAATTATTCGGGAAAAACCTGCATTGGCTGCCAAATCACAGGGCAAAAAGACGGCAAGCCGCAAACATATTTTGTTTATAACGTATGCGACCATGCGCAGTGCTATAAAGAAGTTCAGGGGCAGGCAATAGCTTACACAACAGGCATTCCTGCGATGCTCGGTGCGGCCATGATGCTCACGGGAAAGTGGCGCGGGCAAGGCGTGTTCAATATGGAGCAGTTAGACCCGGATCCGTTTATGGCGGAAATCGGCAAGTGGGGACTGCCTTGGAAAGAGTTGTTTGGAAAAGGAGCGGAGGTGGTGTAAATGTCGGATTCATCTTTATTCAATTTATCCGTAGGCGGTTTGAAACCGGCGGTGCTTTCTTTTGAGTTGTTGGAAGGAATTTCCGGCGATGATTATCTCAAAGTCAGCTTTTTGGCATCTTCCGGTTGTTCGGAATCCCTAATCGGGCAGGAAGCAAATTTTTCCTTTGAGTTTGAAGGCAAAAAGGAATTTTTCAACGGTGTGGCAACGGAGTGTTCTGAGGAGCAGTCCGGAACCGGCTTTTCAAGGTTCGCTTTGTGCGTAAAAACTCTGCGGCATTCTTTGAACAAAGAAAAAAAATGCGCAGTTCATTGCGACACAGATGCAGAAACGATTATTCGCTCCTTTGGTATTTCTGCAAAATTAAACTCCTTTTACGAAGTGGATTTCAAAATACAATACAACGAAAGCGATTTGGATTTTTTGCAAAGGCTTTTGGAAGATTTTAACATAATAGAATTCGTAAAGCATTCCGAAGGCAGCAGCGAGTTAGTCATAAGCGACGACGATGCTTTTGAGGAACGTGAATTAAACCTGGTAAAATGCCGTTTGCAAGTGGAAGAAAGCGGAAATTTCTTTTTTGGCCACGGGCATTCCCCGCTAAGGCCCGGCATGGCTTTCAACGCTTTTGGCGAAACCTTTATAGTTTGCTCCGCATTCCACAGCGGTAACCAAGAAGCGGCATTCGGACTAAAAGACAAAACCGATGGTTATACATGCCAAATAGCGGCTTTCTCAAAACGAATGCTGCGTAAATTGCCCGGCAGCAAAGCGAAACCGCAAGTCCCCGGCGTTATAGTGGCAAAAATTGAGGGTTTCAAAGGCAGTTTTGCCTCACTGGACGGGCAGGGACGCTATACGGTTCGCATGCCGTTTGACGAAGAGAACCAAAACGGTGCATTGGCAAGCCACCCGGTTCATTTAGCGCAGAATTTTGCCGGTGAAGATTGCGGCGTTCATTTTCCGCTCAAAAAAGACACCCCGGTTTTGATTGCCTTTGAAGACGGAAACATAGACCGCCCGGTTGCTTTGGGTGCTTTGCCGGAAGAAAAGTGCAAAAGCCCGGTTGCTCAAAAAAACTCGCACCAGAACATTCTAAAAACCTCAAGCGGGATAAAATTCCTTTTTGACGATTCCACAGGGAGCATGGACATAGAGGCACCCGCCGACATTTCAATAAAAGCCGGTGGCAAACTGATTTTGCAGGGGACAATGGTGGAGATAAATTAGCGGAGCCTCACCGGCGATTAACCCTTTCCGCCACTTCTGCTATAGGCACCATCTCAATTTCTTTGCTGCTCCGAAGTTTCCATTCAACTTTATTTTCTGCCAGTCCCTTTTTGCCAATGGCTATGCGAATCGGGATTCCCCATAAATCGCCGTCTTTAAATTTAACTCCGGGCCTCTCGTCCCTGTCATCAACCAAAACCTCAACGCCTCGCTCGGTTAACTCCTTTTCCAGTTGCTCGGACACTCGCAAAATTTCATCGTCTTTTGCAATCGGCACAATCAATACGTGGAATGGCGCGATGGACATAGGCCATATAGGGCCAAAATCATCGTGGCTGTTTTCGATAACGCTTGCCATCAAACGGCCAACGCCAATGCCGTAACAACCCATTATAGCGGGTTTAACCTCGCCGTTTGCATCCGTGAAAACGCACCCCATGTCCTCGCTGAATTTTGTGCCCAGCTTGAATATGTTGCCAAGTTCTATGCCACGGGTTTCGCTCAGAGGTTTTTCGCACTTTGGGCAAAGACAGTTTTCGGCAGCTTCTGCGATGTCTGCGGTTTCAAAATTTCCGAAGTCCCGCTTTGGGACGCAGTGTTTAAAATGGTAGCCTTCTTCGTTTGCGCCAACTATTAAATCCGAGCTTGCGGCGGCTCCGATGTCTAGTATGATTCTACAATTTTTTGCATTTATCGGGCTTGCATAGCCGGGCTCCATTCCGCTCGCCTTTATCAATTCTTCCGAGGCGGGGATTAGGACTTTGCTTTTTAGGTAATTTCTCAGTTTTGTTTCGCTTACTTCCAGGTTTCCTTGGATTACTGCGGTTATCAGTTTGCCGTCTATGTCGAAGAATACGCATTTGCCGGAATTTTCAGGGGGGGCATCTAAAAATTGGCAGACATCCTGTATGGATTTTTTGTTTGGGGTTGCGATTTTTTCCAAATTTTGTTGTGCGGCGGCGGCGGGTTGCCGTTTGAATTCGGCGATTTCACGGTTGGCCTGGTAACCGCAATGTTTGCAGATTATTAAATAATCTTCGCCGGTTGGGGTGCTTAGCATGAATTCGTGGGCTATTTTGCCGCCCATTATGCCGGTGTCGGATTGGACTATTATGGGTTCGATGCCTACTCTGCGGAAAATTTTTTGGTATGCTTCGTATTCAAGCTCGTAGTACTTGTCCAGGTCTTCGGGGGTGGCATGGAAACTGTAGGCGTCTTTCATTTCAAATTCGCGTACCCTTATTAAACCGCCTCTTGCTCTGGCTTCGTCTCTGTACTTTGTTTTGAATTGGTAAAGCATAAAGGGCAGTTGCTTGTAGCTGGAGAGCACATAGCGAGCCATGTCGGTGATCGCTTCTTCGTGGGTCATGGCAAGCACCATATTGTGGGCGTTGCGGTCTTTGAAGCGGAGCAATTCGTCGCCTATGGCTTGGTAGCGGCCGGCTTCGCTCCAAAGCTCGGCAGTTTGCACCACGGGCAGGTCTGCTTCCAAACCGCCTACAGAGTTCATCTCTTCTCTGATTATGTTTTCAATTTTGCGGATAACCCTCAGTCCCAAGGGTAAAATGCTGTATATACCCGTGGATAGAGGCTTTATGTAACCGCCACGCATCAAAAATATATGGCTGGGCAACTGCGCATCGCTTGGAATTTCGCGAAGCGTGGTGAAAAAGAAATTTGAAAGTTTCATTTTTCTTCGTTGACCACCACGGACAGCTTATTTTGCTTGAACTTGTTCATAGCAATGGTGGTGGGCTTTTCTTCCAGTTGTATAAAGCCCTGATAAGCCTGATTATTTATGAATCTGGCTTCCTTGGACATCATAACCACAGCCTTAAAGGAAGAGCCTTCGCACTTCTTGCTGGCGTAAACGTCGTCCAGATAAACTTTTTGGTCTAGCATTGCATACCTCTTTTTATAGGGAATGTAAATATAGAAAATTACTTCACATCCAGTTCATCGATAAATTTCTTAATTGCCGTGCGAACCTGAGACACAATTCTTACACATTTCCGTATAAGCCCGGGGATTTTTTTCGGCTCAACGAAAATGACCATTACAGCCAGTATTAAAAGGATTTCAAAAAAACCGATTCCGCTTGTCATTCTTTTTTCCGGGCTAAAAAGGAAATCAGTATGCTAAGTGCATAAAGAACGAGCAACGGTGCAGCGAGCATTATCTGAGACAAAACATCCGGAGGAGTGAGTATTGCCGCTACTATAAATATGAGCACTATTGCATAACGAAAATTGCGCAGCAAAAACTTGTGATTAATCAACCCGATTTTTGAAAGCACAAAGGCAATCACAGGCAGTTGGAAAGCAAAACCAAACGCCAAGGATAGCTTGAGCAGAAAACTGAGATATTCGTCAACCTTGAAAAAAGGTTCAAGCGTGCCGGCTGCAAACTCGGTTAAAAATTTTAACGCAAGCGGCAGCAGGTAACAACTGAAGGCTATACCGAGCAAAAAGCAGACAGTGGAAGCCAGCGCAGTTAGAAGTGTCCAAAACTTTTCCTTTTTATAAAGGGCGGGTGATACAAAACTCCACATCTGCTGAAATACAATAGGGGAGGCAAGGATAAAGCCGCATATTAAGGCAATCTTTACGCTCAGCATTACTGTTTCTGCCGGGGCGGTGTAAATTATGTGCACAGCCGGTCCGCATAATTTTAGCGAATGGAATACAATTACATCAAAAATATCTTTCCAGTATATTCCGCAGGGTATAGAACAAGCAATGACTACGCATCCGCAACGAATCAGCACATAGCGCAGTTCTCCGATATGCGCAGTGAGCGGCATTTCCTTATTGCCGCCATCGTTGTCATCAACTATTGCCGTCATTTACCGAGGAATTTTCTTTGGTAGGTAATTCGTTGGAAGACTTGGCATCATCTGTTTCTTTGGTTGCTTTTCTAAACTCCTTTAGCCCGTTCCCCAAGCCTCTAGCCAATTCGGGAATCTTTTTAGCTCCAAACAATATCAGCACAATGAGCAATATCAGCAACAGCTCTTTTACACCTATGGATCCTAACATTTTATCCTCCGTTTAAAATAAAAGGCTCATCTAAGGGAAGGTAGAAAGTTAAATATCCTTTACCACGAATAACGCATATCTATTGTATGTGTCGGTGTTAGATGTCAAAATTCCGATGGAAACTTCGCCTGTTAAGCGGAACCAGTTAAATCCGGCTTCCACTCTGGGCAAAATGTCCAGCATAGCATCGTCCTTGAAATGCCAAAAACTAAGCGAACCTATTGTGCCTATAGAAAGCCTGAAAGATTGCCCTACTTGAAAATACGGGAAAAATGCCAAAGACGGTTTCACATGGCTATCTTCGCCGGCGGCCCCGCCAAAACCAACCCTTCCCTCAAACAGAAAAGACACATTTTTTGTGTAACCATCCCACTGCGTAATTGAAATTATCCCACCCCAATCCCTATCTTCGTTAAGGGCAATGGGAACATCCGCTTGCATGGCTAAATGCGGTCCAATAGCGTATTTCGCTCCGATATCAATCATATGTACTTTATGATCCCTGTAACGTCTGTCTTTTTCGTTTCTTGCAATGAGCCAGCTATCATTAGTTCCGCCTAAGTATTTTAAACCCACTTCAAATTCTTTTCCCAAGCCCATTTGAAAATTGGAGACTATATTGAGGTCTTCGTTATAGTGAGTATATGCGCCAAAGCCAACATGAAAAGCATCCGGCACCAAAATTTCAGGGCCAAAAGTATAGCGATAGTCATACATGGGATCCAAAGCATGGGAAATGCCAAGTGCTGATATTAATATTATATAACTTTTAACTCTCATCTCTCAACTCTCCGCTAAAGAAACACTTTTACCCTATCCCTAAATTCTTCCGGTATAACTTCATTCACAACGTCCAAAACTCGCTTTTTTGAATATCTCATGGAAAAATGAGTGAGTATTATGTTTTGGCAAGCCATGGAATTGCCTACTCTGCTCAGTACCTGCGCCAAATGATCTATGTGCGTATGGCCCTTTTTGCGTGCCATGCCGGCTTCGTCCGGGTCCAGAAAAGTGCATTCGCAAATTACCGCGAGAGAATTCCAAATATGCCGCTCTTCCCACAGAGATTCGCCAAGGCAATCGCCCATAAAAGACACCATAGGCTGGCGAACATTATTTGTAATCTCAACACCGGATTTTTTTAAGGATATAATTTGCTCCCTTGAACATTCCATATACTCTTTCTTCAGTTTTTTCTTTTTGCAAAACACTGTGTAGCCAAACGCGGGAATGGAATGCTTTACATTAAACGGAAATACCTCTAAATCCTTGCGGTATGCAAGTTCAAAACTCTTGCCGGCTCTAACGCTTTCAAGGCGCGGCAAATCAAAACGTTCTTCGGAAACTCCCTCAAACAAGGTCTCGGCTTTTATCATATCCACAGCAAGAGCATAAACCGGTTCGGGAATATAATACACCGCTTGAATGGGGTTTTGCATCATGCGGCGTAGCGAATTATGGCGCATTAGGCAACGGCTGTGGTCGCCGTGAGAATGGGTTAAAAGAACATGGTTCAAACTGAGCGCGCTCATCGGGCATTCACCCATGTCTATACATAGATCAAGTTCCGGAATTTGAAAATAAGTGGAAAGCCCGGAAATGGAGAAACCCTGTAAACTCCACCTTTTTAGCTCTATATTCACTTGTTTAAGAGCGTTATGGGTATTATATTGCTTATCTGGCTCGGTAACTTTCATAGCTTTTGCGAAATTTATTTACTGTTATGGGAATTTCATCCCGGTTTCTGGAAAATACTTCAAGTGGGATAGGATGTGAAACTTCCCAAGCTCCGTTTAAAATCTCCTCTTCAAGCTGCCCTGATTCCCAACCGCTATAGCCAAAAAACATACGCGTTGTTTTGTTTTGCGGAGCTGTTAGCTTAGATACCGGAAGCTCCATGTCCAATGGTATTTTTGATATAAAAACTCCTTTTGAAATTTCATAAGCTCCCTCAAAAATAGAAGCTCCTGTTTCTAAAATGCTAACCGATAGTTTCTGAAAAGGGTCTGAGTTTTGAACCGGGCCGCCGAAAAAGAAAGTGTGCAATTGCCGGGCTGCACCGGATGTTTCCCACGGAAACGCTATGTTAGGCATCTTTGTATTTTTTCTAAAAACCTCATCCAGCGGCATATGAACTTGATGATTTATAACCAAGCCCCAGGAACCGGCTCTTGCAGAGCATTCCACCATGAAAATCACGCAATCCTGAAAATAGCCACCCTTTAGAGCCGGTGTAGCCAGCAAAAAATCGCCGGGGTTAACTATTTCATTTAGCATAAATTTAAAATCTCCTCACTGAATTATCATAATCTCAATGCGGCGGTTTTGAGCTTTGCCCTTTTCGGTTTTGTTATCCGCTCTTGGGCGTGAATAACCATAGCCCACGGTGGTGATTCTGTTTTCCGCGATGCCTTTTTTTATCAGGTAATTGCGAACCGCATCCGCCCTTGCCTGAGAGAGTTTATCGTTGTATTCCAAACCGCCTACATTGTCGGTATGGCCGGATATTTCAACCCTAACCGAGTCATATTTTTGCAAGCCTTTTACGGTTGCTTCCAAAATTTTGAACGAAGAGGACAAAAGCTCGGATTTTCCGGTTGCAAAGTTCACGCCTTTCAACTCAAAGCGGTCATCATCGTAATAAATATGAATTTCTCCGGAACCTGCATCGTGCGGAACCGGCCAAGAATTGCCGAAACCGCAATCAAATTCGCCGGTTATGCCATCGCACCAAATTGTGTAAGTGTCTCCGTTCGAAACGCTAAGGCGAGCGATGCCGTTGCCGTTAGTGGTGGCTTCAAAAGCCGTGCCTTTTTTACCCCTTAACACAATTGACTTGTAGCGTTGCGGATTTTGTTGATTATAATCCATAGCCACAATTGTTAACTCTGCGGAAAAGGCGGCAGAGACGCAAAATGCAAGAAAAAGCATGAATTTGTTCATGCGGTTTAATATAGAAAAAGTCGATTTAGTTAATCATTATTTACTAGGTTACCCCCAACACAGAGGACAATATGGCTTGCAAAGAAGAAGAGAGCAAAAAAAAGGATTTTCTTAGAGAAGCGGAATATGCGCTTGCGAAAAACAGGCGCGTGTTTTTATGGGGGCCGGTTGAGGATTCCAGCGCGGAAAAGTTGGTAAAGCAGTTCCTTTATCTGGATTCGCTTTCAAGCGAAGATATTTACTTTTTCATAAACAGCCCGGGCGGAGCCATTTCCAGCGGGCTTTCCATTTACGATTGCATAAAGTCGCTAAAAAGCAATGTAGTCACAATCTGTGCAGGGCAGGCTGCTTCTTTTGGAGCGGTGCTTTTGTGCGCAGGTACAAAGGGCAAACGCTATGCTTGGCCAAATGCCCGAATAATGATTCACCAACCGCTGATTTCCGGCGAGTTTGTTGCCCCGGCCAGCGACCTTGCAATACAGGCAGAAGAAATGCTCCGCATTCGCGATGTTCTCAACGGGATTTTCAGCGAACACACCGGCAAATCCAAAGAAGAACTGGAACGCGACACCGACCGCGATAATTTTATGAGTGCAAAGCAAGCTAAAGAGTATGGTATTGTGGATGAGGTTCGGAGCGTGGTTTAGGAAGTTGAGAGTTGAATAGAGAACGTTCTTATTTATCTACTACGGAAGTTGCGGCTTATTTGGGCACTAGCGTTCGTGATATTCAAAGCCTGATTAAACAGGGGAAGCTCCTTGCCGTTCAATCTGCCAGCGGGCAGTATCGCATAGATATAAAAGATGTAAAAATTATTGAAAGAAATGGGAACAGAGAGAAAAATTTAGAGTTAAAATTAAACAACACATCGCAAAAAATATTTTTTGAAAGTTCGCAAAACATGAAGGAATTAAACGA
>LIUH01000040.1:0-321 GCA_001462225.1 Fibrobacteria bacterium GUT31
ATGGGTGCCACGGCCGCCATCTTGAAGGCCGCCATCTTGGATCCAACTTTGGAATTTTAAATGGGAAGGGGGGCATGTGATATGTCATTTAACACGAGCTTGATCTCAGAAGAACAATGGTGAAGTCCATTCCCACCTACGTTGTCTTGTTGAGAAGTTATTGTGTCCGAAAGGTGGAAAATTCGGCCTTACAACACGTGCTCTATGTGCTGTCCTTCCTGAGCAAGACACACTGCAAGGCGCTTCTGCCAATCCGCATGGACACGCAACAACACGTCCGGCTGGATGGCATCACAACATTGCCGAATTCGCTGCTGCAGA
>LIUH01000040.1:558-3085 GCA_001462225.1 Fibrobacteria bacterium GUT31
TGGCCCCAGAGGAAAAAGTCCAAGGGCGTGAGATCTGGGGATCGTGGTGGCCACTCAATCGGTCCCCGTCGCCCTATCCAACGTCCAGGAAATTGTGTATCCAACCACTGGCGTGCACATAATGCATAGTGGGGTGGAGCGCCATCTTGTTGGAAAAAGGACGGGAAGTCACCGTCCGGATTCAACAGATCAGGGAACACATCCTCTTCGAGCATAACACGATATCTCTCACCGGTCAGGGTGCCGTGGATGAAGTACGGTCCAATAATGCGCGTGCCCCAGATTCCACACCAAACCATCACCTTCACCCCACCCATCCCTTTGCAGTCATGGCGCCAGTTTGGGTTTGTATCACTCCAGTACCGGTGATTTTGTTTGTTTACCTCACCATGGACAAAAAACAGTGCCTCATCACTGAAAAGAACACGTTGAGGGAACATGGGATCATCATGACACCGTTCAGAGGCCCACTCTGCAAACTGCACCCGCCTGTCTGGGTCATCCTCTGTTAAACGATGCTGGAGCTGCAATTTGTAGGGGTGCCACTTGTTCACGTGCAACACCCTCAGCACTGATCGCTGACTGATTCCTGTTAAGGATGCCACACGACGGGAACTGCGTTTAGGGCTTTTGACAACAGCTGCCACAACTGCCGTCGCCATATCTTCGGCAGTAGCGGTCCGTGGGCGTCCAGGTCGGTCCTTGTCATGCACAGAGCCCGTCTCGTGGAACTTCTTCAGCAACTTGAACACTGCAACATGTGAGATGTTCTCCCTCTCTGGGTGCCTTGCATTAAACTCCGCCGCAATCACCCTGGCCGATCGTCCACCACTCCTCTCCACGATCTCGATGCGTTCTGGGGTTGTTAGAGACATCTTTCATCACCTGGAACATGGGCTGCTCATAGTCCATCTGCCCGTAACCCCTGGTATATGCAAATTGTGCTGGTGGTTCTACCATTTCTGATGTTGGTCCCATGATGTTCTCATTAAATTGGGTTTCTGCCTATGCTATGGACACCCTAGTGCCTGCTGGCCAAGTACCATACTCATATATAATGACTTCCTCACCCACCAGGACCCGGAATATGGGCTGCTCATAGTCGCTGGCATACTCAAATTTGGCTGGTGGTTCCACTACTTCTGATGTTGGTCGCAGGAAGTCCTCATTACATTGATTTTCTGTCTGCGGTATGAGCACACTAGTACCTGCTGGCCAGGTGTAATATTCATAGGACATGATTTCTTCGGTTGGCAGGACCTGTAACATGGGCTGATCATAGCCAATCTGCCCATAGCCCCTGGCATACTGAAATTTGGGTGGTGATTCCACCACTTCTGTTGCTGGTCCAATGATGTCCTCATGAAATTGGTTTTCTGTCTGTGGTATGGGCACCCAAGTGCCTGCTGGACACGTGTCATATTCATGTGACATAATTTGTTACGTTCACAGAAATTACGATGCAATTTTAGCACTTAAATCACACCAACTAAAAAGTACTAGAAGTTATCTCTATGTCTCGTAAATTATTCACTGTTTACTCTGACTACTGAGGTAGTGCAGAGAAAACCTGTTACACTCACGCCGACCTAGCCCCATCTGCCCCCAAAACTTTCCTATCTCCCACAAAGCCGTACCTACCCTCGGTATAAACCGGTTTGTACAGGATTAATCTAAAATCCCCATCCTGGGATTCACAACTCCTAACTTCTGTAACGCTGCGCTTTGCGAGAACTGCTGACAGAACGCCTCCCACCGACGCCAGCGACCGGAAACAAGTATTCTAACGCTGTGAAACTAAGTACAGTCTAATTCACGTCTCACTAGAGCCCTGAAAAGGAAGTAAATCATAACACTGAATTTCCAACATAAGGTATTGTTGCGGCGCCCGCTACCTCCCCTTTTCTGCCATCACAATTATTCCATTCCTTTCGATTCTTTTTAATGCAGTAAGAGTTTCAATGTAACTGAGAGTTAATTCTTTTTCAACAAAGTCTGCAAAGACACTTTCTGAATTCCAAGAAAACTGTCAAAATGATCTTTCGAGCAATGCCTGTTTTTGAAGTTTTGGGGCCGAGGTGATTCCTTATGGCGATATTCCATGTACGGCTTTTTGTTGGCAGGGTCGGAATGATGGACCCAAGTTTCATCACCTGTTCTGATCTGCTTTAAGAAGTCCTCACCTTTTGAAAACTTTCCAGGAATTCCCAAGAAATGCGAACTCTTGCAGCTTTCGTCAGCATGCGGGTTAGTCATGTGGCGCAATTTTCGGAATGCAACAACACCAAAAATGTATCGCACTCTATGCGTAGAAATTCCTAATGCAACGGCAATTTCTTTTTCTTTGATTGGACGATTTCCGCGGATCAATTTTTAGTGGAAAGCATGGCGGTTTGCAGGTCAGAAGTGACGTCACAGTCTCATGATGTAAACAAACATTGCGACGGTTTCAAGAACCTGTGGACCAGAAGTGTCGTCACATGTAAACAAATGTCGGATTATTTAATTAATATGTAAACCGGTATGG
>LIUH01000041.1:0-19759 GCA_001462225.1 Fibrobacteria bacterium GUT31
TAATCGTTAAGTTAGTGCCTATGACCCCAAACCCCATACCCTATACCCAGCGAGTTAGCCATTACTGAACCGCTATTTGCTTGGAAAGCGCTTCGGGCTTTCTTTGCAGGGTTAGCGTGAGAATGCCGTTTTCGCTTGATGCCTGAATGTTTGCGGTGTCCACTTCTTCGGAAAGATGGAATTCCCGTTCATAGCGAACTTCATCTTCGCCGCGTTTGCGAGTTGCGCTCACTTTCAAAACCGTGCCTTCAACATTCACTTTGGTATCTTCCTTGCGTACGCCCGGAAGTTCTATTTCCAGTTTATAAGTCCCTTTGTCTTCGGCGAGAAAACTTTTGGGATTTTGAGTGTAGTTCTGCACTTGCTCGCCTCTGGCATAGTCCACAAGCGAATCAAAAACACGGCTCAGATTGTGTATCGGCGCATAAGTTGTGAGTGTCATAGAAAACCTCCCTGTTGTTTGTTTCTGCTAATAATAAAGGCAAACTCCGTGCCAAACAAAAAAATGCCGTTTTTGGCTCAAAAAAGGCATTTTTTGTGGAATTAACCGAATTTATGTTTCAAATTTTAATCTTTTCCGGTAAATTTTGAAACATCATATTCCAAACCCCATACCCTATACCCCATACCCAAGCGAGTAAATCCGCATTTACTATCTTAACTCTTATGAACATTCCTTCCGTTTCCGCATTGCAAGCTAGTTCGCTTAGATTGGACATTAGCGCGCATAACGTGGCTAATGTAAATACACCCGGCTTTGCCAAAAGCAACCCTGTGCAAACATCGCAAAACCCGGGGACGGAAATTTCCGCCATTCAAAAAACAGAGGCTCCCGTTCCGGAGCTTTCGGCTACGGATTTAGCAAAAGAGGCGGAACAGCAAATAATAAGCGAAAAAGACTTTGCCGCAAATGCCGCTGTCATAAAAACACAAGACAAAATGCTAGGCGAAGTTGTAAATTTGGTTGTTTAGCTTCTAGAAGCTAGTATTTACCAGCATTTCCTTAATAGAGAGTTTGCTTTTCGGATCTATGAAATCCGGCGCTATTTCGCAGAGGGGTTTAAGGACAAATTCTCTTTGAACGATATATGGGTGAGGGAGAGTTAAGTTTTCGCTTTCTAAAATTTCATTTTCGCAGTAGAGCAAATCAAGGTCTATCTCTCTTTCCTTCCACTTCCCACTTTTTTGCCTGCCCAGTTTTTGCTCAATGCTTTTGCAGAGTTCCAAAAGTTGCTGCGGAGTTTTTTTTGAACAGAAGCCAACAGCTTGGTTAAGAAATTTTGCCTGTTCAGGCTCACCCCAAGGCTCGGTTTCGTAAATGCCGCTCTCCTGCCAATTCAACGGTTCTTCGGTTTTCAACGCAAGCCTAGCCTGAGCAAGCCTCTGCTCCCTAGGCTCAATATTCGTTCCCAATGAAATAAAAATTCGGCGGAGAAAAGGGCTGCCGCCGGGGTTCTCCACAAATATTTTCCTTTCATTTTCGCCGGTGATTTTTATTTTGACACGGTGCGTTATATTCAATGGAAAATCGCCTGCCATTTGGGGCCATTCTATCAAGGTTATTCCTTTTGAAAAAGTGAAAAGCTCAATGCCTATGTCGTATAAATCGTTTGTGCTTTTCAGGCGATACAGGTCTAGGTGGTAAATGGGCGGGTTGTTTGGGTATTCGCGGACTATTGAATAACTGGGTGAATTCACCATGCCTTCAAAACCCAGACCCTTGCAAATTCCCTTGCAAATTGTCGTTTTTCCCGCACCCAATTCACCTTCCAAAGCAACTACGTCGCCCGGTTTCAGGTTTTTTGCAAACGCCAAAGCCCAAAGCATAGTTTGAGGCAGTGAATATGGTTCCACATACCGGAAGCTAGAAAAATTGTGAACCACATTTAAGGTGAGTTCAATAATTTCAGGAAGTCGTTTAGCAATCCGTTCCAGCCGTGTGCAGTTATATTTTTTGCACATGTCGGAGCATCATTTTGGTAAAATTGATTTTTCGCAGCTATCGCAAAAAAACCGAACAAAGAAGCGAGTGGTTCCATGTCGTTTCCATCACCGTACATTTTCTTCGACTGCGTATATATTTTGAATAACTGATCATTTGCGAATGCAACCATGAACAAATGCCCCAGTTCATGTGCTATGGCATTTCTCTTTTCGTATTCCGGCAAATCTTTGTTAAAATATATTATGAAACAAAGACCTTCGTTGTATCTACCTTGAGCATTCCGAATGATTTTCTCTTTTGGCATTGGTACACAGTTTATCGCAAACAGCCTATTTCCTGTCATTTCCCTCATGGATAATTCAAGGGAGCGAATGATATGTGCCAAGTACTGCGTTCTTATGCTTTTTGATACAGAATCTTCATATAATTTAAATAGTGCGTTGCAGCTATTTTCTTTGATATTGAATTTATCCGCTAATTGTTTTAATTTTTGTTTGTCAATAACAAAATCGGTTATCATTTTTTAATTCCTGCTTTTTTATACAAATCTATTATTCTCCATTCGCCTAAGAGGAATATTTCAAGTTCAACCGCATATTCGTTTGCGGCATCGATTCCTTTTTCGGGGCAATAAAACGTAATTGGGTTGCCCATACTTTCCCTTAATAATTTTATCTTTTTTGGATACGTGGCTATGTTGTGCGTTTTCCATAGCCTTTCAACACCCGCCTTGTCTTTGCAGGCAGCTAATTCTTTTGTGATAATCATAATTTATAATGTAGAAAAATAAAAATGGCTTGTCAAGGGGATAAGAAAAATTAAAATTTTATTCCAACATGGAATAATTGAGTAAACGCAAAAAAACTACCTCAAAAATCACAAAAAAATACATTTTTTGCCTAAAATCGCAAAAATCCTAAACATTTTGCCAAAAAATATCTATATTTACTACATTGCGGGGAATGTACCCCCAAGGGAGAATTGTGACCGTAGAAGATCAGGAAAAAGCCAAACAGCAGCAGTATGCACGGGCTATGCGTTATTTTGACAATGCCAAAAAGACATTGTCTGAGACTGATATTGAAGGTGTTTTTTATAAAGATGAAAAATATGTTAGCAGTGCTTGCGGTATTGCGTATAAAGGCATTCTTGTTGCCTTGGACTGCTGGCTCTCCCTTAAAGGCGTGGAATTTCCGAAAGATGGCAAAAAGCGCAAATCCATAAGTTTTTATATGGACAATTTGAGCAAGCTCAATAAAAAAATGGTTGATTATATGAATAGTGTTTATAACGTGTTGCATTTGGATGGTTATTACGGGGGCCTTACAGATACCCGCATAATCAAAGCAGGTTTTTCAAACGCAAAAGAACTCATCAACTTAATAAAACCCTCACGGGAGGCTTTATGACCACAGATTTTAACCCAGACAAGGAGGCAAAAATGAGAGGTTCTCTCAGCAAACTCGCCCTAGCTTTTTTCGCATTGGCACTCATGGCTGCAAGCGCAGCCGCACAAACTTACAACTTCTACTTTCTGCCGCCCGGCGACCCCGAATGGACGCTTGGCACTCCTTACCTCGTCTATCAAGAGGGCGATGAGACGAAATTCGCAAAACTCGATCTTGACACCAACCGCTGCGGCTGGTTCAAGAAGACATGGAGCGCTTCCGCCCTTCCTACCGGTGCTGCTTGGATTTGGCTCAACACAACCGCTAACGACCAGTTAGGGCTTCTCGGCTTTGACGAAGACCCGATGGATTGGAGTTTTGGGATGCCAACGGAATTCTACCTTCCGCAGCAGTTTACGGAAAGGGGCTCCACCGGCAACCAGCGCAATTTGTTCTTTATTCCCAGGAACGGAGCGGCCGGCTGGTACTCAACCGACCAAGCACAGGAAGGAGTTTGCACTTACAATTTCGCCGCCATAATCTACGACACGGATTGGACTGCGAATCCCGCTTTCCAATGCGGGGATTATGACGGAGGCGTTAACTCCAGTACAAGCAGCGCGTGCTATTCATTATCCGATGATGGCAATGGCCATCCTGCCGGCCATGGGATTAACAAGAAAATTGTCCAAGATTATCTTGCAGATGGGAAAATTCAGTATAACCCAGGTCCAGGAGAAAAAGACGGCTGGACAGCGGAAAGATTTGGATGGGCCTTCAATCCCACCCCCGGCAGAAATGTTGTCCGCTGCTACGACATGCCCTTCAAGCGCAATTCCCAAGGCATGTGGGAATTCAACAGCAACAAGCTCTGCGGAAACGGCTCCATGGACCTGGACGGCACCTGCTCCGGCAGGGGCGGCTACATGGGCGGCTTTTTCCCGCCTGAGCTAAATGATGGCAATGGAAGAGGCGATGCGGATTACAGTGGTTGCGATGGAGTTGGCGGTAATCCTAATTGCAGCGCAAAGCGCAAAGCTGAATCTTGGGCTCCGTTAGCTAAGAGTGGAGACAACGGAGTAGATGGGTCCTGGACATTTGTAAGCCAGTTTTGCTACGACCATGGCCGCAAAGGCACTAGCAATGGGCCAAATATCAATAGTTGCGGAGATGAGTTTGCCGAGGGCGAGCTTGGAACCGGTGATAATCCCAAGATTTGGTGGTGGAATGGCCGTCCTAATTTTGCAGGGACAACTTCAAAGACTGCCGACAAAAACCAGTTTTTCTGCTTTGAAAGCACTCCGGCTTCCTTTTACTACGAAACAGATCCTGATGCCCCTGACCAGAAGTTCTACTTCAGCGGCGATGACGATATCTGGGTATTTATCAACAACAAGCTGGCCATAGATTTGGGCGGCACTCATTTGGCTGCTCCGGGTTATATAAATATTAAAGAAAATGCTACCTTCCTTGAGCTAACCCCCCGCCAGCTTGAAGGTACGGATTCCATTCCCGTAAACATCTTCTTCTGCGACCGCCGCACAACCATGAGCAATGTTCGCATAACCACCAATATGTACTTTGCGCAATCCAACGCCCTTACCAAGAAAGGAGAGACTGGCGGTGGTTCAGGAGCGCAAATTTGCATTGAAAGCAGCGGCTCCGATGGCTCCTGTGCCGCTGTGATGAGCGGTGGTAGTGGTGGGCCGCCGAAATGCGGTGCGGAAATGAATAGAGAAATTAAATACTTCATGCTCAGCCGCAGTGGTGCTAGGGTTGAACTGAACTCAAGCAATCCTAATTGCAACAGCGTCGGTGGCAATTTGGTATGTTACGGTGGCGGCGTAGTTTTGGAAGGATTGCCGCCGACCAACGTTAACAGTGTCAAGACAGATAATGGTAGCGTAAAGGGCTTGACGGGCACTCACGTAATTTGGGCCGAGCTTGCGAATACAGAAGATTTCCCTAATGCAACGCCTGTTAAGCTAGGCCAGATTTCCGGAATCGCCAAAATCAGCCCGGTCTGGGGGCAGATTTGGAGAGAAGACAACGGCCAGCTCATTTACGATTTAGGTCCCAAGGCAAAGAACGTGGTTTCCGGCCAGTTGGTTCCCATCGGCTTTAGCTACGGCGATTGGAGATGCGACCACCCGGGCAGCAATACAAATGCCGGCTGTGGCTTTGATGTGCTTATGGATAATATGCCGGTTGGCGCATACGGCTGGTCTGTGAATATCACGGGTATTCCGGCTAGCTCCAGCGGTGATTCATTGAGATTCTACACCGATTCTCTTGGCGAACATGAAGTTTCGCCGGGCCAAACCTTTACTATACCCGGTACCGGCAAGTTTGCCGGCTTGCTGGTGCTATGGGTTGAGGGAAAATACGAGGCCTCGGGCGATATAATCCATACCTTGAGCAATGAACTGCAAGTAACCACTTACGTGCCGCGCATACAATTTGTACATCCGACAACTAATGCCGTACTGACAAGTGCACAAAAAGAGGGTAGTGATTTTAGCAAAATTTTGCAACCCCTAAGCGATAGGTGGGTTTATATAGGGACACCCTTGGAAAGGACTGTCGCTGCTTACGATGTTTCCGGCGGCTCGCCTGTACTTTGCACAACATGCGATTTCCGGCTGTACACAAGCGCATGGGCTGAGGATGCGGGCGGAAATCGTCTGGACAACGATCCCGAATTTGGCGTGAACACTGCCATAATTGACGCCAATCCCCCCCAGATATACTTTAATGAGGGCGTAGCGAGGTTCTTTATTTCAGGCGTGGTTCCGGTGAAAGACGATAACTATGCTTTCCTCACTGTTCGTGGGCCTTCGACCGCCTTTACCGACCAATGGAGTAAACTGCAGTTTGAGAAGCCCCCGATACCTTACCCGACTAAAGCCCGGATATTTGACTTAAACGGAGACGGCAAAGGCGATCGCGTGGTAGTGACCTATAACAGGGCATTCCCCAAGGTTGGCAACATTTTGGATTCCCTGCCCAACATGTTGCTGGTTAATTGGGCACAGCAAGATGCCCCCTTGAAGTTCGGATTGGGAGAATTAAATGACAGAAATCAATACGTTCTCAATGGCATTAGCTCTCAGCGAAATTATGACTATTGGAACAATAAGACCAACGGCGGTTTCAAGACAGAAATGATAAACGATTCCACTTTGACAATCTGGGATACGACATTTACCGAAGAGATTAAAACGCGTGCTATACCCAGCGATATAGTGGCAGACGTCAAGAGTTGGTCCAGTTTTATAGACCCTGAAGTTAGCCTCAGTATCCCACAGCATCTACTCACGTCTAGGTCTATAGAAGACAGTATCCCCGCTATAGTGGTCAAAGCCACCTACACAGCAGGGGGAGGAGCATGCACGGCCGGCGAGAGATGTCCCGATGTGGTCAAAATAATTCTTTCCGAGCCGGTTAAACCCAATACTGAGGTTGACCCCTCTGCTAAGAAAGCTCCTTTCGCTTACAAACTGGGCTACAGCCGCGGTGTCCACGAGTGGGCCACTTATACGGAAGACAAGAATTTGCCGTCTGTAGTAAGGTGGGAAAATAGCGGTCCGGAGTTGGATGTGAATGGCGACAAAAACGACACCATTGTTTTCTTGACATACGGGCGCTACAGAGAAGCAAATGACACGACCTCCACCCCTATGGCCGGCGATTCTGTTAGGTTTGCCTGGGATGCCATTGGCATTGGCCCCCAATACTGGTCTCTTACGGATTTGGCTGGCAATAAACCCAATCCGGAAGAATGGGGCAAGCGGCTGGAGGGTAGCAAGCCCTTTGATATAAACAAGATACCTCTAGCGGATTTGGATCCGGATAGAGATGTTTTAAAAGAGAAGCTAAAAGAGCTTGAAAACGACGAGCGCGGTATGTTCCGAACCGTCGATACGGATACTCTATTCAAGCCCGATAGGCCGATAATATTCCTCCCTGCATTGCAAGGCTGGAATGCGGACAGTGTAAGGAAAGTTTATCCGGCTTCTATAGGTCAGTTATTCAGGCCGGATGTGGAGAACACGGTTGACCAATTTGAAACCGTCTATGGTGTGAAAATACCGCCGGAGAGCATAACGTTCCATGCTAAAGCCTTTTACCACACCAACCTAGGTAATTTTGTGGTTGAAAGCAAAGAGGTTGTACTCGCTTGCAACGACCCGGTTTTCCAAATAAACGGCGATCCCGAAACCAATTGCAGAACCGAAGGCTCAGGCGTCTATTTTGCATGGAACCTAAAAGATGCCAAGGCTCGCTGGGTAGGCGCAGGTGCCTATGTGGAGTTGTATGATTTCCGTTGGGAGATTAACTACAGCGGCACAAACAACAAAGGAGAGACCGTAAACCTAAACGGGGTAGTCCCCAACAAATCCGAAAAACAGATAGAAATGTTAGGCGTCCGAAGAATAAAGAGCAGCAAAAAATAATCCCCCGTAAACCATATCATGGGGCGACCATGTAGGGGCGACCTTCACGGTCGCCCCATTTGCCATGATGTGTGCAATGCGTTTATGCACAACGTCGTTGTTTTTTGCCACGCCGGGTGATGCCATTTTTGCACCACAAAAATGCAAATATCGTGGCATGGCAAAGGATATGGTTGCACATTTCGCCGTGAAATGCACAATATCGGGTAAATTTTTTCCTTTTCCCTCAAAAAAAATGTATATTTCTCTTAGTGAGGTCTTTATGTTTAAGAGAATTGCATTAAATGTTTCGGGGTTGGCGTTTGTTTTGGCCACCCTTATTGCCGTAACCTTAGCAGCTTGCGGGGACAGCTCCACTTCCGACCCTGGAGGAAGCCTTCCTGTGTCTTCCAGTTCGAACCAGCCACCTCCTTCTTCCGGACTTATGGAAGATGGATCCCCTACTATCGAAGCTCATCTAAGTGGCATGCTCGATCATGTTTTGACAGTGTCTTGCCAAGTTAGAACTACCAGCACGGAACACCCTATTGGTTATGTTGCAATTTACATAGAGGGGGATAACGGAGAACTTTTTCGCCAGACGGGCAGTGGGAGGATTGTTAGCATTGATGATTTTCAAACCATGTTCCAAGGTGAAGAGCATTGCGGCCCCGGCATTTCATTTAGGGTTTGCTCAAATTATTATATAAGCGGAGGTCCCCACGAAGGTGGTCCCTATCAAGGTCCTTGTACTCTTCCCTTGACAAGAGATATAACTAGATGCATTACGCCCAGCTCTTCCAGCGTAGCAAGCTCAAGTAGCGTTACGGAGAAACATTTTACGCCGGCAGGGGAAGGGACTTTTACGCTGAATTCACTCAGTGGCAATAGAGGGCTTATGTTAAGCTCTAGTCCTTCCTATACGGATAATGCGATTGCGGCAAGTCTCTATTTCGAAATTGTCGGACTTGACAGCTATCTCAAAACCAATAGCTCAGTGAAAATAATAGATGTATTTGATTTCATGACCGGTGGTCAAGGTGGTCACTACAATACTGGAATTTACTCCACAGGCTCAGGGATTAACGTAGTGTCAAATCCTTCATCTACTTTGGCGTTTCCTATACCTTATGCATTTGATACTGATAATACTCCCGATAACGAGGTTTATTATTTTGATGGGAAATATTATATGGTTAGAACTAACAACGGTTCTTTTGGTGCTTCTGCAGTCGAATGGACTACCAACGATTACCTAGTGTTTGGCTCAACGCCTGCTAGCGGTATCGGCAGTAATAAAACCATAGAAATAAAGGTGTGGAAAATTAATTAGCGCTATGGCCGGCTCCAGACTGCAGATTGGGCAGCTTCTTGTCCAAAAAGGCCTTATAGACGAAGGCCAGCTTGCCCATGCGGTCAATGAGCAAAAGCGCACGGGCATTCATTTAAGCAAAATTCTAACCCGCCTGGGCCTTGTGAGCGAGGAGCAAATGACCCTCGTTCTGGGCGAGCAATTGCAAGCCAACGAACACAAGAGAATAGGCGAACTGCTTGTAGAAAAGAATTACATAACCGCAGAACAACGCGACAGAGCACTTGAAGAGCAAAAGAAAACCGGGCTAAGGCTCGGCAAAATGCTGATGCAACTGGGCTTTATGACCGAGGAGAGGCTAATAGAAATTCTCTCCGCCCAGCTTGAAATACCCACGGTAAACCTCGGCGATTTGTTCATTACCCCGGAGGTTTTGCAACTTTTGCCGGAAGAATTCTGCCGCTCTTACAAAGTAATTCCTTTGGCGGTTCGGGGCAAAATTTTAACCCTCGCCATGCACGATCCCAGCAACCAGAGAACCCTTGACCATATAAGGTTTAAGGTTCAAATGGAATTAGATCCGGTGATGGCAAGCGAAAAGGATATATCGGAAACAATAAACCGAGCCTATGTGGGTTCTTCCAGCGGCGAAGCTATGAGAGAATTAGCCCGCCTTAACGAAGACGAAGACCTGCAAACCATAAACAAAGACGAAGAAGCCGCTGCCCTAGAAGAACAACTCTCAGACGAAGAAGGCCAGCAGGTTATAAGATTGGTGAATTCCGTTATTCAAGATGCCATTGCCCGCAAAGCCTCTGATATTCATTTGGAGCCGCAAGAAACTTTTTTAAAGCTTCGCATTCGCATAGACGGAGATTTAATGGTTTTGCCGCCTATTCCGGCACGTTTAATGCCGCAGGTTTTGTCTAGGGTAAAACTCCTCTCTCGCATGGATATTGCCGAAAAGCGCAAGCCCTCGGACGGTCGCTTTACGGTTCGCGCCAGAGGCAAAGAAGTTGATTTGCGTGTTAGCTCCTTCCCTGTTTCACTCCGCAAAAGAGGCGTGGTGGAAAAGATTGTTCTGCGTATTCTAGACCCGACCGCCGGGCAAATAGACCTTGACCTTATGGGTTTGAGGCCGGCTGTGTTCAAAGAATTGGATTATACCATTCATCTGCCAAACGGCATTTTGCTGGTGACCGGTCCAACCGGTTCGGGTAAATCCACAACCCTTTACGCATCTATTCGCCGCATTCTGGACAACACGATAAACATCACCACAATGGAAGACCCTGTGGAAATGAATATTGAAGGCGTTAATCAGGGGCAAATAAACAATGCCGCAGGTTTTAGCTTTGCTTCCGGCATTAGGGCTATTCTCCGCCAAGATCCCGACGTTATAATGATAGGTGAAATGCGCGATAGAGAAACCGCCAACATGGCCATAGAAAGTGCGCTAACCGGGCATCTTGTGTTCAGCACACTGCACACCAACGACGCAGCGGGTGCCTTCCCCCGTTTGCTGGAAATGGGACTTGAACCCTTCCTCGTTGCCACCGCTATAAAAGGCGTGTTGGCTCAAAGGCTTGTGCGCAGAATTTGCCAAGAGTGCAAAGGCGAAGATACCACCATAGATCCGGGGCTTAGAAAGGATCTCGGCATTCCCTCCGATGTGAAATTCTACCGGGGGAGAGGCTGCAATAAATGCGATACCACAGGCTATAGAGGCCGTGTTGGCATTTTTGAATTTTTGGTACCCAGCGAAGAAGTTCGCAATTTAATTTTGAAAAGAGCCAGCGGAGACGAGATTAAACGGGTGTGCCTGGCACAAGGCATGAGCACCCTGCGCATGGACGGCATGGATAAAGCGAGAGCCGGCATAACAACCTTAGAGCAGATACTCGGTGCTTCCGAGAGAGACGAATCCGCAACGATAATGGGATAAACGTGGTTAATTCAATGCTGGGGTATGGGGTATGGGGTATTCCATTTCTATTCGTAGCGGCCATAGCGGCACAACCCCTTGATATTCATGTTTTAAGAGTTCAATTTAAATACGAGGACCCGGATAATTCCTTGACAACGGGGCGGGGGAATTTTACGGATTCCAGCAAAGCGGTTGGGTATTGGGAAAGGCATATAAATTTTGCCAAGGATTATTTTAAAAAAGCCAGCGGCGGCAGGGTGAATATAAACCACATAATTTATCCGAATGTTTACACATTGGATTCGTCAATTATCAGCTACAACCGCACAAGCCGCAGGCAAGGCGAGAAGATGGAGGAGTTTGATTCCGTTCGCACAGCGGATTATGCCCGTTTTGTAAACGACGTGTTGGAATTGGCAAAAGAAGATATTAAAAACAGACCGGTGATGAACAGGGTGATTTTAATTGCCCATGCCGGGCATTCGCGTTTAATTGACGGCGGCACTATGGGGACGCGCGGAGCAAACACGCCCGGAGATTTTATAGATGCTTATATAGATACTTCATGGGGGGATTTTTGGAGGGGCTTTGAGGTCTCGGAGGGAGACAGCATAAGGTCTGTGATGGTCACCAGCGAAACCGCCGAGCAAGACGGTTTAAAATGGGGCATAGAAGGAACTATCACCAGCCAAATAGGGCGCGAACTGGGTTTGCCATATACGTTTGATGTGGTAAAGGGTTTTTCCAGGCTGGGTTATTTTGACGGCATGGATTTTGCGGGCTACAATGCAGGGGATGGATTTTTCCCAAGTTTGCCGAGCGCATGGCTTAGAATCCATGCAAAGTGGGACACGCCGATTGAGGTTAAAAAGAACGATGTAATTGAGATTTGTGCGGCGAGTTGCGCCGAATTGTGCGGCGATTCTCCGCAAATAGTTAAAATCCCGATAAACAACAATGAATATATTTTGCTGGAAAATAGGCAAAGAATGTGCGAAGGCAAGGCCGGCATAGATACGGCCCTCCCTGCAAGCGGCATAGTGGCGTGGCGTGTGAATGAATGGTATGTAAGGGAGTTTCTCTCTTTGAGCAGCGGCGGGGCGGTGAATGCCTGGGGCGGGGATAACTATAGAGACCATCAATTCGGCATAGCCATGATTGAGGCGAGCGGAGTTTTGGGTTTGGGAAAGGAATTCAAGAGCAGCGGCGGAAGCTATTTTTATTTTGGCTCCGGCAGCGACTTGCTCCCGCATAAAAGATTCAAATCCAAAGATACGGTATTTTCAATAAACCCTAGTGGCTATGCAAACACGGCTTCTACTTTTGGCGGGTATTCCGGCATAAAAATAACGGCAAGAATCCCGGCGGGGGCAAAAGAAGAAAAATCATTTAACGGGCTTATAGGCGATAGCGTTATAACTTGGCAAGCCTTGAAAATTCCGGTTGAAATAGAGAGGCTGGGAGAATTTGTTAGGCCTATTTCAATGGAAAGTCTGCCGGCAAAAGATGAGTTTCCGGAATGCGAAGAATCTCCGAAGCCGGCTTACTTAAACAAAAGCTATAACCTAGGCGAAGAAATATTTTGCCCGATTAGCGAAGATATAAACAAAGAAACTATATTTCTGGGCAATAACCGCTTATACATTGTGGATTCAAACGGGGTTGCTTTGCCGAATTTCCCCACGATTCTCTCCAACGGGGAACCGCTCGCAAATTTCCGCTCAAAACCGCTGGCAATAGACATAGACGGCGACGGCTCCCGTGAAATCCTCATTCCGGCAAACAACGGCTTGATTCTGGCGGTGAACAGCGACGGCAGACTCTTAAAAGGGGAATTTCCCGTAGCAGCCGGCACCTTCTTCTACGAAGACACCCTTCCCCCTCCTATGCAACTTCTTTTCAAGCAATCCAACGATTCTGCATATTTATTCGCTTTGCACAGAGATATTATAAAAGCATTTTATTTGCCCAAAGCAAAGGAATTCCAAGCAAAAGAGAGTGCGCCGGTTTATAAAGATGAAATTTCCGAATTCTTCATTTTTCCAAACCCGATTCGCATGGGCAAAGCCGCGATGCGTTTTAGAATTTTAGCACCGGCAGCCGGCGCAACCTTAGACGTCTTTGACATCACCGGTTTCAAGGTATTCAGCCACAACGTTTCAAATGTGAATCACGGTTCAAACCAAATAGACGGCCTGGATTTTTCCAATTTGGGCAGCGATGTTTACAGCGCAAGATTGACCGTAAAATTCGCCAGCGGCAACCGCAAAGAAAAATGGATGCGGATTGGCGTGGTGCGCCGTTAACAATCCATGTCCACACGTTGTAATGGCAAGGCGCGCCTTGCCCCCATATTGGCGGCCATGGCTGCGTTGATGCAATTCCTGATATCCGCCGCCTTTGCGGCCTTCAATGTGATAACCTGCCTATAAAATTTCTGCACCTTGGAAACAAATGGTTCGGCGGGGCCTAATATCTCCGCACGTTTCATTTTTCGCAACGCTTCCGCCAATTTGTTTGCTGCTATCTCTAATTTTCGTTTGTCTTTTCCTTGAAGTCTTATCTGTGCAATCTTGCAAAAAGGGGGGTAGTTTGCTTCTTGGCGTTCTGTTAATTCCATTTTGGAAAACCCGATGTAATCATGTTTGATGGCGAACTGCATAACCGGATTTTCCGGGCAAAACGTTTGTATTATCACCTGCGAATTTTCCAAAAACCTCCCGGCTCTCCCTGCAACCTGCGTTAAAAGCTGAAAATATCTCTCACCGGCGCGAAAATCGGGAATGCTGCTCCCTATATCGGCGCAAAGCACGCCCACCAGCGAAACACCGGGAAAATCATGCCCCTTTGCCACCATTTGAGTTCCTAAAAGTATGTTGCATTCACGGTCTCTGAACTTTTGCAACAGTTTTTCTGTGCTTCCAAGACCGCTTGTGGTATCGGCATCAAGGCGGAGAATTTTTGCATTCGGCAACCATTCCTTAATCTCTTCTTCTGCTTTTTCTATGCCGCTGCCGTAGAATACGAATTTTTTTGAGCCGCATTTGCAATGGAAATCGGTTGGAAAATGTTTTCCGCAATAATGGCATATCAGTTTGCCATGCTGTTTATGGTAAACCAGAACAACATTGCAATCCGTGCATTGCAAGGGTCTTCCGCATTCTTCGCAAATTCTGTTTGTGCTGTATCCTCTGCGGTTCAGCAGGATTATGGCTTGGTTTCCTTCGCAAATTGTTTTTGAGAGCGTGTCGCGTAAAATAGGAGAAAGCATCAAATCTTTGTCCTGTTTTTTTCTCTCTTCCTTCATGTCCGCTACTATCACTTTGGGTAGCGGCAACCCCCCCGGCCTGCTTTTCATCTCTATGAGTTTCAAATTGGAATTTTTCGCGTTTTGGTAAGTTTCCAGCGAAGGCGTGGCAGAGCCTAAAACCACCAAAGCCCCGTATTTATGCGCAATATGAAAAGCCATTTCCCTAACATTATAACGCGGTGCAGGGTCTTGCTGTTTATAAGATGAATCGTGCTCCTCGTCTATGATTATCAGTTGCGGTTCAAAAGGCGCGAGTATTGCGGAGCGGGTACCCATTAGGATTTGGGGAGTGGGGAGAAGTTGAGAGTGGGGAGTGGGGAGTAGTTGAGAGTTGAGAGTTGAGAGTTTAAAATCGGGAAAATCCTTTTCATCGGGGGTATCGGGGTTCAGACAGTTGAGCAACGTTGTCCAGGTTTTTCGTTTTTCTTTTGCACCTAGTGCGGAGTGCAAAATCGGGATTTCGCATTTTAGGAAGTCTTCAAATCGTTTTCGAGTTTGCGGTGTAAGGTTTATTTCCGGCACAAGAATCAGCGTCTTTAATCCCAAATCCATAGCTTTGCGAACCAATTCCAAATAGACCCGCGTTTTCCCGCTGCCCGTAACCCCATGCAAAAGCGCCCCGCGAAATCCGGGGCCTTGCAACATGGAGGTCAGTTGCTCCAAGGCATTTTGTTGCTCTGGGGTTAAAGGTGGCATAAATACCCATCCAAATCTGCCGGCCAAAAGGCTGTTAAAGCCTCGCCCGGCGAGCTTATATAATAATCGGTGCACCACAAAAGAGTTTCAATATAACGCTGCGAAAACGCATAGCCCGATTCATGGATTGCTGCGGGTTTGAGTTTAAACTTAGGGAAATTTTTATGGACATCCAACACAAGAGCGAGCTGTGGTTTTTTGCGTCCTTTTAAGGAAACCCAAACAACCGAGCCTTTTTTAACGGTCTCATCTATGCCAAAAGACAAAGTCTCCAGAACCGTATTCGGAACACAAACCTCTGCAACGGCAAAATAGCTTTCCGCCGATTTAAGTTCGTCTAAATTTTCCACTATCCTTTGCAACTCTTGGTTTTGGGCGTAGGTTCGGTTGCTCTTTTTACTTCTCCTAAAAATCTTTCCAAGAGAACTCGCTTGCGGTAACTATTCTCCTTGCTTTTGCTCAACGGTGTGGATAAATCGGTCTTGTCGCTTTTTTCTCTTATTGTGAAATTAAACCATGTTAAACCTTCTTTTTTAAATTCGGCTTTTAAAACCAAAACGGGAACGCCGCGGAATGTTCCTTTTTCCTCGCTGTAATCCAGGCGAATCTCAACCGCATTTTCCGTTTGTTCCTCCGAAAGATTTTCCAAAACAAAATTGTAAAGTCCGGAATTTTGCAAAGCAATAGCGTATTCCAGCCGCATTTCATAGTTTACATTGCCTTCGCCGAAAAAAGCCATCGGCGCATTTGGATTCGGCACCGGCGAAGTCTGAAATTGCGAAGCAGGTTGCCAAGAGCAAGCCCCCAAAAGCAATCCTAAGGCGATAATGCCTTTCCCTGTCAAAAAATAATGCTGTGGTGACATAAGGGTAAATGTAGAAAAAATTTTTTAGTGCTTCGGAGTGTTTCGTTTTCTGCCTAGGTTAAGCGAAACTTTGCGATAAATCTTCGGTTCTGAAAATGCCGTTCCTCTGCTCGTGTGCCATATTCCTAAAATTTCTACTATGTTTTTCTTTTCCCTGTAATATATATTATAGCGGAATTTTCCTAGAAGTATTTTCCTCATTCCATTTTGGTAAATAGTCCCTATGCCCGGCATAAGTTCTATTGATTTACGAATTTTTGAAAAAGTTTCTTTCATTATTTCTGCTTGCTGTGGTGAGTCTGTAGCTATGTAGGCTATAGCTTTTCTTACCATTTGTGCACACCTAGGCGTTACTATTGAAGGTTTTCTCGTTAACTCATCATTTTCCATTTTAGTCTATTTCCGTTATTAGCTTTCTCGTATTTTCTTTTGTGTAATAGCCTTTTGCAAATTCCTCATTCAACTGTTTTTCAAATTCCTCTGCTGATATTCCCTCTCCCCTGTCTGCCTCTTCCATGCTTATTTTAAGGTTTCTATCCAACTCCATTTCGTCCAATATATCCAAGAGATCTTTAGCCCTGTCATCAAGCCCCATGCGTTTCATAGCACGTTTTATCTCTTTTTTCTCTATGGTTAAAGTTTGCGCTGCCATTTTGAACCTCCGTATTTCCTACCTAAAAAGCCCCATAAGCACTTCGCTGTACTTTACAACAAATCCGGAAAATACAACACTTACCATGGTCATCAGTTTCATCAAAATATTTAGAGCGGGGCCTGCGGTGTCTTTGAACGGGTCGCCAACGGTGTCGCCTGTGACGGCGGCTTTGTGTGTGTCCGAGCCTTTGCCGCCAAGATTGCCTTTCTCTATGAATTTTTTTGCATTGTCCCATGCACCGCCGGAATTGTTCAGCATGGTAGCTAGGGAAAAGCCCGCTGCCAAGCTGCCGGCCAAAAGTCCGAACACGCCCGGAACACCCAAAATCAAACCTACCAAAACCGGAGTGATAACAGCCATCAAAGACGGCAAAATCATCTCTCTTTGAGCACCAGCCGTGCTGATTGCAACGCAACGAGCATAATCCGGCTTGCCTGTTCCATCCATTATCCCTTTTATTTCACGGAACTGGCGGCGAACCTCCTCTACCATTGCACCCGCCGCTCTACCCACTGCCTGAATGCTCATGGAACAAAAGAGGAAAGACATCATGGCGCCTATGAACAACCCGCAAAGCAGCATGGGGTTCATCAAGGTTAAATTGTATGCTGTTAAAAAATCGGTTATATGCGCGTTTTGCGCAACCAAGCCTACAAGGGTACCGTCTTCGCTTATAGCTCGATTTCCGTTTTCTATAATTTTTACGGTGGAACCCGCAAATTTTTCCGCAAGTTTTTCACCGGAATTTGCGAATACAACCGTACCGACGTTAAAAAATCCATTTGCATCGGCGGCCAAATTGCCCAGCCAATGTTTTACTTCTTCTATGTAAGCTGCAAGGAGCGCAATTGCCGTTAAGGCCGCAGAACCTATGGCGAACCCTTTTCCCGTGGCAGCGGTGGTATTACCAAGCATATCCAATTCGTCTGTGCGTTTGCGAACCTCAGGGGGCAAGCCCGCCATCTCCGCATTGCCTCCGGCGTTGTCCGCTATTGGGCCAAAGGCATCAGTTGCAAGGGTGATGCCTAGTGTGGAGAGCATTCCCACTGCTGCAAAGCTAACCCCGTAAAGCCCCATAGACAAATCGCTAAAGCCGCCGGCAAATCCGAATGCCAAAAGAATACCGGCAACAACGCAAATAACGGGGAATCCCGTGCTTTTCATTCCGACCGCTATGCCTTCTATTATTGTTGTGGCATGTCCCAGCTTCGCTTGATTGGCTATGCCCCGCGTCGGTTTGTAAATATCAGAGGTGTAATACTCGGTGAATTGCCCTATTATCACGCCTACTATTAAACCGGATACCACGGAACCGAAAATTCCCCAAGATATTATTCCAAAATGCGCAAGGGCTGCAACCGCCGCTAAAATCAGAACGGAACTGCTTAAAGTACCGGTTAAAAGCGAGCGCAGCAAATTTTTGGAGCTTGCTTCTTCTTTTGTGCGAACCAGCACTATGCCGACAATTGAAAATAAAATTCCAAGTGCTGCCACAAGCATAGGAGCGATTACAGCTTTTACTCCCAGTTGTGGCAAAACCGCGCCCAAAGCCGCAGTGGCCAAAATGGATCCACAGTAACTCTCATACAAATCGGCCCCCATTCCTGCAACATCGCCGACATTATCACCTACGTTATCTGCTATTGTTGCCGGGTTGCGAGGGTCGTCTTCCGGAATACCGGCTTCTACCTTGCCTACAAGGTCAGCTCCTACGTCCGCAGCCTTGGTATAGATTCCACCGCCCACACGTGCGAACAATGCCTGAACGCTTGCTCCCATTCCAAACGTTATCATTACAGTGGTTATCTCCACCATTTTTTGAGTTTCGTCGTTCACAACAAAACCGAATATGTTATTATCGTAAACGTAGTTTAGCAACAAGAACCAGAGCGAAATATCCAACAGACCAAAGCCAACCACCACCAGCCCCATAACGGCTCCGCTGCGGAAAGCTATCTGCAATGCGCGGTTCAAACTTTGCATAGCTCCGTTTGCCGTTCTGCTGCTCGCCTGAGTTGCGGTTTTCATGCCTAGGAACCCGCATAACCCGGAAAAGAAGCCGCCGGTTAAGAATGCTACGGGAACAAAGGGGTTTTGAATTTTCAGGAATGCCAGCACCGTCAAAATGATGAATAAAACCACGAACACTACGGAAACGGTTTTGTATTGTTGTTTGAGATAGGCCATAGCACCTTCTCTAACGTATTGAGCTATGTCTTTCATTTTTTGGTTGCCTTCCGGCTTTTTCATCATGCTTTTATAGAAAAGCAGGGCAAAAATGAGGGCAACTATAGCAGCGGCAGGAGCCAAGAACCAGAGATGAAGAGTTGCAGGCATAATGAGAAGGTAGAAAATTCTATGAAAACGTCGCTTAACTCAATACTTTGGGTTTGGGGTATGGGGTATGGAATGGTTTGTCAGCGTTTTCTATATTAGATTAAGTGAAGTTTATGCCTAAATTTTTAAGCCGCCATCCGATGCTTTTTGCCATTGTTTTTTGGATATTTGCGGTGTTTGCTATTGCGGTTATTATAAATTGGATAGTTATGCCGCTTATAGCGGGTCGTGCGACTAAAACCATGCTTGTGCCAAACGTTGTGGACTTGCCGGCAGAAAAAGCCGATTCCGTTTTAAAAAATGCGGGTTTAAATGTTAAATGGGCAAAGGAAGGCAGGTATAGCGTTGATATTGCGGCGAACAATGTATTGATTCAAATGCCAATGGCAAACAGAACGGTAAAAGAAGGCAGGACTATCTTTTTGACTCTTTCCAAAGGCAGGCAAGAGGTAAGTGTCCCGGATTTGCGGGGAGTAAGCCCGAGACAGGCGGAAATTTCGCTGCAAAGGCTTGAACTTTTGCTCGGTTCAAAGATGGAAGGCGCACATTCCGCTATCCCCAGAGGGGTGGTTATCCGCACGGAACCGGAGGCCGGCAAAAAGGTTCGCATAGGTTCAAAAGTGGATCTCGTAATATCCTCCGGCAATAGCTCAGGGAAAACTTTACTGCCGAATTTGCGGGAAATGTCGCTAAACAGGGCAACAGCGGTTATAGATTCGCTGGGATTTAAACTGGGCGGAGTAATAACAATTCAGGTTGAGGATAAATTGCCGAATACGGTTTTAGAACTCAATCCCAAGCCGGGTGAGTACTTGGAAGCCGGAACGGTTATAGATTTAACGGTGGCGGAGTGAGTTTGAGTTGAGAGTGGAGAGTTGAGAGTGGAGA
>LIUH01000041.1:19768-21081 GCA_001462225.1 Fibrobacteria bacterium GUT31
TGAGAGTTGAGAGTGGAGAGTTTGTGATGAGAAATAGATTGTTTTGTTTATGTTTTCTTTTGTTGCTGTGTAACTGCGCAAAGTCGCCTGAACTTGCGGTTGAACCCGCATCGGAAAGTCCAGCGAAAACAGAAGCTCCGGAGCTTACCGAAATAAACATGGCGGTAGAGCTTGCGAAGTTAGATACCATGCTAAAGGCGGATACCCCTAGTGTAGCGGCAGCCCATGAAAATTTTTTGCGGGCTTTGGATATGCTGGAAACCAATAAAATTATTTTTGCGGAGTTATTTTATAAAAGAGCTTTGGCTAATGAGCCTACAAGCCATTTTTTGCTGAACGAGCTTATAAAAACGTTATTGAAACAGAAGAAAAGTGATAAAACAAGCGAAGCATTTGCCTTGCTAAAGCTGGCGGTGCAGGTTCCTAAAGCCACAGCAGACAATTTTCTTGACATAGCCCGGCTTTATAAAGAAAACGGAAACTTAGACAGCGCAGAAGTTTATTATAAAAAAGCGACTGATAAAATGAGCGAGAATTACAGCGTTCTATATGAGTATGCGCAATTGCTGGAATTTTTGCTAAGAGATCAGGAAAATCCAAAAAATGATTTGGAACTCAAAAGGCTCGGCATAGAGCTTAGAAGGATTTACGATATTTTGCTCGCAGTTCTTGACTATCCGCAAGCTATTTTGGAAAAACAGATTTTTATTTATAGCATGACCGACACACCGGATTCCGTAACTGCGAATTTGTTGGGTGAAGCATTTAAGGCAAATGGGATTGCATATGCCAAATACGGATTTTGGCAAGCGGAAATTTTAGCTTTTTTGAAAAAATACCACGAGGCAAACGAAATTTTGCTAACCATATTTTTCATGCATCCTTCAAAGGAATTTACATCTAGAATAGCGCTTAGAATCGCAAATAATTACGAACTTATGGATAGCGCAACTGTTGCTGTGATTTGGCTTGAGCAACTTTTGGCGCAGGAACCTGAAAATCATATCGCGATGAATAATTTGGGTTATATATTAATTGACCACGACATAGATGCGGACAGGGGTTTATCTCTTGTGGAAAAAGCATTGACTTATTCTCCCGAAGAACTTTCCTATTTAGACTCTAAGGCTTGGGGGCTTTACAAAATAGGCAAATACCAAGAGGCTTTGGAAATTCTTGAAAAACTGGAAGCAAGCGGAATGGACGATAAGGAACTTTGGCTGCATTTGGCGAAAATCTGCGAAGCGTTGGAATTGCATGAAAGGGCAAAAGGGTATATGGGGAAGGTTAGATGAGTTGAGAGTTGAGAGTTG
>LIUH01000041.1:21091-23186 GCA_001462225.1 Fibrobacteria bacterium GUT31
GTTGAGAGTTGAGAGTGGAGAGTGGAGAGTGGAGAGTGGAGAGTTTAAAATCGGGAAAATCCTTTTCATCGGGGGTATCGGGGTTCAGACAGTTGAGAGTTAAGTTTTTTTATGTGGCGTTTTTGTTGTTGGTTTCCTGTGCGTCAAAGCAGCAGGGTTTGGGTTATTTTGAGGGCAGCAAGCAGCAAACGCTACCGGATAGCGCAAAGGTAAAGGCTGTCGTTTCCGTTTCGCAAGGAGAGACCAAGGAGAAACTGTCTGCGGTTTTGTTTGCGATTCCCAACGAGAAATATCGCTTGGAGTTGAGCGGGACTTTCGGTTTGAGCGCGGCGAGCATTCTTTGGAAAAAAGACGGTTGGAGAATTGTTCTTCCGCAAAACGAGCGCTATATTGAAGGCGTGGGAGATTGTGTTTTTGTTCCTATTTATGGCGGTGTTGATATTCACAAATTTGCAGCGTTGTTTTTAGGGCAAAAAACAAATTCCCTTGATTGCAATGTTTCAAATCCTCAGAATTTAACCCTGGAATACAATGGAAATGTTGCGTCTATAACGACGCCTCTTGTAGAGACAGATAATTATCCGTCTCTACAATTGGAAATAAAAAATATTGACCCAAAGGCCGAATGGAAAAGCGGGGTGTGGAATTTGAACGTGCCGGAGAGCTACGTACGTATTACGGATTATTAATGAGCCACGCCACCGCTTCTTCCAACCTAGCAAACTTCACCACTTCCACCCCCTTCACAGCGGGAAGTTTCGCATTCGCCGGCACAACTATTTTCTCAAAACCAAGGCGATGTGCTTCCTTAATTCTCAAATCCAAAGAACTCACCGTGCGAATTTCCCCGGAAAGCCCTAACTCGCCCATAACAATGCTGCGGGGCGGCAAACTTATGTTCAAGGCGTTGCTCACTACGGCGAGAGCGAGAGATAAATCTATGCCGGGGTCATCAAGTCTTAGGCCGCCGGCTACGGAAACAAAAACATCCGAATTGCCGGTTTGGATTTTTGCAAAGCGTTCCAAAAGCGCAAGTATGATTGTGAGTTTTTTCGCCTCAACTCCGGCAGAAACCCTTTGTGGAATTGCATAACTCGTTTTGCCTACCAATGCTTGAATTTCAAAAAGCAAAGCACGGCTTCCTTCAATGGTGCAACTGACTACGCTGCCGGGGGAAAGCTCTACACCTTCTTGCAAAAATACTCTGGAGGGATTTTGCACGGGTATAAGCCCAAGCGAGGTCATCTCAAAAACACCGATTTCATCCGTTGCGCCAAAACGATTTTTTACAGTTCTCAAAATTCTGTACTGCCCTTTTTTATCACCCTCAAAATATGCAACAGTGTCCACCATGTGTTCCAAAATTCTGGGGCCTGCTATTTGCCCGTCTTTTGTGACATGCCCTATCAACATGGTAACCGTGCCGCTGTTTTTAGCATAGACCATGAGTTTCAAAGCGCATTCGCGAAGTTGCGAAACGCTCCCTGGCGTTCCCGGCAATTCCTCGCTATACATGGTTTGGATGGAATCTATCACCATCACTTGCGGCTTTATCTGCTCCGTGCATTCCAAAATTTTGTTGAGCGAGGTTTCGCAAAGCAAAAGCATATCGCCCCCAGCCGCCCCCAGCCGCTGTGCCCTCAACTTAACCTGCGCGGCACTCTCCTCGCCGCTTACATAGAGGCTTTTGCAACCGGCCGCCGCTATTGTGGAAAGAGTTTGCAAAACAAGCGTTGACTTCCCAATGCCCGGATCGCCGCCGATTAAAACCAGAGAACCCGGTGCCATTCCGCCGCCAAGCGTTCTGTCAAATTCGGGATTTGCCGTGGATAACCGCTTTGCATGTTCTGTGGGCACCTGAGATATGGGCGTAGGTTTGGAGCCGGTATCCTGCGACATGGCTTTTGCGCCGATGCCTCTATTGCTCTCAACTTCCTGTTCAAAAAGCGAACTCCAAGCACCGCATTCCGGACATTTGCCGGCCCATTTGGAGAATTTCTCCCCACATTCGCGGCAAACGTATTGGATGTTGGTTTTCTTGGAAGGCATGAGGGGGGAATATACTAATTATCTGCGAATGGCTATATTTTTTGAA
>LIUH01000041.1:23402-23620 GCA_001462225.1 Fibrobacteria bacterium GUT31
ATTTATTTAGGTTTGTTTGCATAAACCTAAATATAGAAAAATGGAAGAAGTCAAAAGGAGCTTCCTTCGGTGGCTTGTTTTCCGTAAAAGGATAGGAAAATTTCGGTTTTGAGCCTTGGGGAGGGGGTATTTAACCCAAATTTTTTCTATATTTACCCACAATGCCTCATTTCCGCAAAATAACGCCCCTCGCTAGACCCTCCTACGGAGGCTCTGCG
>LIUH01000042.1:0-1404 GCA_001462225.1 Fibrobacteria bacterium GUT31
GCCTCGTTTATCTGATCCACCGAAAGGTCTTTATTCCGCAGGGCGACATTCCGGGCAAGCATTTCCCGCCATGCGGAAATATCTGCCAAAAATTCATCATCAAGAGATTTGACGTTCCGGCCTACCTTGCCGATTAGCTGTTCAATGCTTCCTTCTGTAACCGCTTCTTTTGAAAAAACATCCCATATTGAATCCCATGTATCAAGGTAGGAGTGGTATTCCAGATCAAGACCTTTTATCAGCCCTTGAAGCGGGTTTTCATATATCGGCTTTTCAAGACCGTTGAAGACTCTGAATGTTTGAAAATCGGTAAGAATTGCGATGGGTGTTTTCCCATGAGAGGAAAAAGCATAACGTTTTGCCTGAAAAACCGGAATATTTCCTGTCAAATCTACCCAAGGGGCTTTCGCCTCTACAAAGAATTTTTCCTTGTATTTGAGACCTTCTTTAATCCGAAAAGCATAGTCCGGTTTTTTTGTAGTCGAATTGACTCTCTGGCTAAATTCCCTGTGGACATCCCAGAATTTTCTTGCTACATCGGTCTGATTAAAATCCCATCCCAGAGCGGAAAAAAAAGGATCAATAAATCGGCTTCGAGTTTCGGCTTCCTGAAAGGTTTTTGACATATACTGGCGTTCGTTTTTTTCAAAATCGTCAACGAGTTTGTATACAGCTTCCTTTCCGGTTTTTTTGGTCATGGTATGAGTTTAGTATGCGGGTATACCAATTATTTGTCAAGGTTCATCAGAATAGGTATTGTTATCTATAATAATTCTATGTATAAAATCACGGGTATAGGGGGACATTACTTTGACAGTCAATATTTTTTCGTATATAATATAATTGTTATTTTATAGCAACATAGCTCTTTTGTAAATATGGATCAGGTATATACCGTTTCTCCCTACTTTACACTTCCACACCACTCAACTACCATACCACCAAGGAGAAAAAGACCGCCGTTATGATACGCCTCTTTATATCAATTTGATGAAGTCCGAACGTTTGAATAGCATGTTGGTGCATACGGAAATTTTTGGGAAGGACTTATATTTTAAATGGTTGTAAAAAGGGGAAGTCCCTTTGCGGTATGCCGGCGTTAGCCGTTAAAATCAAAATTTCCCGGTATGGTAAGTTTTGGACATTTAAAAGTTTTAGTTTTAAGTCCAGCAAGTTCCAAATCCGCATCGTAAGTTTTAAGTTTAGATTGGACATTTCCATGCTAGGTATCCATGTATATGGATTATAGGTCATTCTGATTAAACAATATCCGCAAAGAGATATTCCCCCATAACACTTTTACAATCTTGAAAGAATTTTTTCAGAGTCAAAATCAACAGCGGTGCTAAAATTGACAGCGTTGATTTTTTCCTCAAGTGCATCCTTCTCTTTTTTAAGGGACGC